>JAFUDL010000297.1 GCA_017459225.1 Kiritimatiellia bacterium | reverse complement strand
GTGTAAAAACAACATCCTCTTTCTCGCCGCGAAACCTCGCGGCGTTCTTGAATCGGCGGGCATGTTGCCCGCCGTAAAAAAGTTGTTTTTACTAGTTGTACCGGTTGTTTCCAATCTCAAAAACGCATGGATGAAAAACAGAGATACGCCGACTGACGCGACGTGACTTGTCACCGCATACATCAAACGCAAAAATATGGTATAATCATCGTCAGCAGAAACACCAGGCACCAAACACTATCACCACGCACTAGCCACTAAGCACTAGCCACTAGCCACTAGGCACTAAGGAACAAAGTGAACGACGACAGGAAGGCGGCGAACGGCGACGAAAGAATGGAGCTGTTCGAAAAGGCGTTTAAGACGGTGGCGGAAAATCCGTCGCCGATGCTCGCGCTTTCCTCTTTGACCGGCTCCGCCGCCGCGTTCGCCGCAGCCGCGCTCGCGAGAAGCCCGCGCGAGGGAACGCCGGGAATGGTGCTGGCGGTGACGCCTGGGCTCGTCGAGGCGGACGACCTTGTGGCCGACCTCGCCGTTCTCGAGCGCTCCGGCACGGTGCGCGCACTGGAATTTCCTCCGCCGATCGAAGACGACAGATCAACGACGGCGGCGCGCCTCAAAACCGCAGCCGCCATAGGCGCGTACCATCTGCGGCCTTATCCGCTCGTCATCGTGGCCCCCGCCACCGCCCTCGCAACGCCAGTTCCCGCAGCGGCCGCAGTTGCCGCGGCCACAATCCACCTCGCCCTCCCGGCAACGGCGGAGACCGCCACGCCCAGCTTCGCCGACCTGCAGACTCGCCTTCTGGCGGCAGGATACGAACGGGCGCCTGAAGTCGAGGCACCTGGACAGTTCGCTGTGCGCGGCGGCGTGCTGGACGCCTGGTCGCCAGACGACGCCGCCCCCATACGCGCCGAGTTCTTCGGCGACGACCTCGAGTCGCTCAGATCGTTCGACCCCGCGCTGCAGACCAGCACCGGCCCCCTCGAACGCGCCGAGCTCGCCCCCGTGGAAATCCGCGGCTCCGACTCGGAAGGCGCTCCAACCATCGCCGACTCCCTTCCCCCAGGCTCCACCCTCGTCTTCCTCGAGCACAACGAATACTCGTCCCTTGTGCCGCCGCCCGAAAAGCTCAACGCATTCCCGCGCGTCATCTTCACAGGCGACCCCGCGCCCAAGGGCGTTCCTTCCGCAGACTTCCAGACGTCTCCCCTTCCCGGCTTCGCCGAACTCGGCGTGGAGGCCGCGCGCAATCCGGAGCTTCTCGAAGCGGCCCGTTCGCGTCTGCACGCCCACATCGACGCCGCCCGGAAGCGCGGCTCGCTGGTGTGCGAGGACGAAGACCTCGGCGGCGGGTTCGAAGTGCCCGGCCTCGTTGTCGTCACCAAGAGCGACCGCGTGTTCGCCCATCGCCGCGCCGCGCCGCGCAGGGCCGCCGCCTCGTACACCGGCGAGCGCTTCACGAACACCATCGATCTCGACCCCGGCGAGCTCGTGGTGCATGTGGACTACGGCATCGGCATCTTCCAGGGCTCCACCGAGATCGAGGTGGGCGGGCAGCGCAGCGAGGTGTTCACGATCGAGTATGCCGACGGCGCGCTTCTGCACGTGCCCACCTCACACGCCCACCTTCTATCGCGCTACGTTGGCGTGAAGGGCGAGCAGGTGAAGCTGCACCGCCTCGACGGCAGGCGCTGGGCGAAGGAGAAGGAAGGCGCAAAGCGAGCGGTGCAGGATCTCGCGGCGTCGCTTCTCGAGACGCAGGCGCGCCGCGCCGTGATCCCGGGCTTCGCGTACGACGTAGAAGCCGAAGGCGTGGCGGAGTTCGAGGCGGCGTTTCCCTACGAGGAGACGGAAGACCAGGCGCGCGCCATCGCCGACGTGAAGCGCGACATGGCCGAGCCGCGCCCCATGGACCGCCTCGTGTGCGGCGACGCCGGATACGGCAAGACGGAAGTGGCCATGCGCGCCGCCTTCATCGCCGCTATGAATGGCAAGCAGACCGCTCTGCTCGCGCCGACAACCGTACTCGCCGAACAGCACTTCGAGACGTTCCTCGCGCGCTTCGACGGCACGCCCGTGCGCATCGAGGCGATGAGCCGCTTCCAGAGCCCCGAGGCGAAGCGCGGCACGCGCGCACGCCTTCTCTCTGGCGCGACTGACATCGTAATCGGCACCCACGCGATTCTCTCCGACAAGGTCGCCTTCCACGATCTCGGCCTCATCATCATCGACGAGGAGCAGCGCTTCGGCGTGAGGCACAAGGAACACCTCAAGCGCCTGCGCGCCACGGCGGACGTTCTCACGATGAGCGCCACGCCCATCCCCCGCACGCTCTACCTCTCCATGACGGGCGCGCGCGACCTCTCGCTGCTGCGCACCCCTCCGCGCGAGCGCGTGGCCACCATCACCAACATCACGCGCGACTCCAACTCCGTCGTGCGCGCCGCCGTAGAGCGGGAGCTCGCCCGCGGCGGACTCGTCTACTTCCTTCACAACCACGTGCTGACGATAGAGAGAATGGCCACGCGGCTTCGCGGCCTCGTGCCGCAGGCGAAGATAGACGTCGCCCACGGGCAGATGCCCGCCGCGACCCTCGCCGAGAAGATGCAGCGCTTCGCGCGCGGCGAGACGAACGTGCTTCTCTGCACCACAATCGTCGAGAGCGGACTCGACATCCCGCGCGCCAACACCATCCTCGTGGACCGCGCGGACACCTTCGGCATCGCCGAGCTCTACCAGCTGCGCGGCCGCGTGGGCCGCTCGTCACGCCAGGGCTACGCGTACTTCCTTCTGCCCGCCTCTGGCAACGTCGACTCCGAGGCGCGCGAACGCCTCGACGCCCTCAAGAAGCACGCCGGTCTCGGCGCAGGCTTCAACATCGCCATGCGCGACCTCGAGCTGCGAGGCGCCGGCAACCTTCTCGGCAGCGCCCAGAGCGGGCACATCGCCGCCGTGGGCTTCCAGCTCTACTGCCAGCTTCTGCAGCGCACAATAGCCCGCCTCAAGGGCGACGACGTGCCCGACATAGTGAACGTGACCTTGAACATCGATTTCCTCGACTACTCACCAGGCTCGGCCGACATCGACAACACTGGCGCATGCCTTCCATACGACTACGTGGAAGACGAGGCGCAGCGAATGGACTTCCACCGCCGCCTTGCAGAAACCGCCACCATCCCGTCCGTGAAGAAGCTGCGCGACGAACTGGCCGATCGCTACGGCAAGCTGCCCAAGGCCGCGAACCGCCTCGTGAAGCTCGCCGAGTTCCGCGTTCTCTGCGCTCAGGCAGGCATCTCGCGCCTCGACGTGCACAAGGGCCGCGCCTTGTTCTACCGCGCCGGCTCAAACGAAGTCGCCTTCGTCTCGCGCGTGGAAGGCCGCACGCCTGAAAGAATGCTCACATCGCTCGCCAAGGCGCTGCTGCTGAACAAGTGAGCACCACGTCACGGATACCTGAGCGGGGGCGGGGCAGGACGGGCCTTCACCTCGGCGGCGAGAACGTCGAGAGCTGCGGCAAGCTGCGGATCACGCCCGGCGGCGATGTCCGCAGGCGTCAGATCCACCTCCACGTCTGGTTTCGCGCCTTTGCCCTCCATGTCGCTTCCGTCGGGAAGGAACGAGCCGATGTGCGGACGCCGCACCACGCCATAGTCGAAGAGATTCACGTCGATGGTGGCTATCACTTCGCCGGATGTCTCCACGCCCACCACCTTGGCGCGCTTCAAGGTCTGCATCGCATGCGCGAACTCCTCGGCGTTCGACTGGCTGCGCTCGTTCGCAAGCACCACCACCGGCAGATCGGCTATCACCGGCCGCGAGTAGCGGTCGAGCAGATACCCCTCCCTGTCAGAGCCGCGCCAGAGAATCCTCTCGTGGCGATTGCCGCAGAGGATGTCTATCAGCCTGTCGGCCGTCCTGCCGCCGTAGTTGTACCGAACGTCGATGACGAGTCCATCCTTGCCGAAGCACTCCGCGAACACCTGGTCGGTGAAGCTGTCGGCGCTCTCGGTGTCCATCGCGTCGATCGCGATGTAGCCGAAGTTGCCCTTCCCGCGCGCCGTCGCGCGCGCCGCCTCGACGTCCGCCGCGCGCAGAAGCCGCCGAGCCCTCTCAAACGTGATCGACTTGATCTTGCGGTCCAGAAGCCCCTCCTTGCCCTTGCGCCTCACCTGAAGGCGATACTCGTGCGGCAGAGGGCCGGTCATGACGTCCGCGTAGTCCATGCCGGGCTCGACCTTGCGCCCGTCTATCGACATCACGACGTCGCCCGGCAGCAGACCGGCCGTGCCCATGTCGGCGGGCGAGCGCGGCACTACGTCCCGCACGCGCCATCCCTCCCCCTTGTACGAACGGTCGAAGCGCACGCCAAGATGGTTCGTGAAGATCCTCCAGCCCCTATCCCACGGGAAATTGGACCAGCGGCTCTTCGTGGCGTCGTTGGCATAGAATCCAAGATGCGAGGCGTCGATCTCTCCGTTCATCATCCAGATGATCCGCGAGAACGAGTTCCAGCACGGCGCATTGCGCGCGGCAAGCCTGTACTTGTCGCGCACCATGGGCCAGTCCGCACCGTGCAGGTTCGCATCGCAGAAGCCGTCGCGCACGTTCGCCCATGCCGCGAGGAACGCAAGCTCCTGGTAGTCCTGCACGTCGATCGTCTTGTACACGTCGAAGTCGAACGTCTTGTCGCCGACGGATGGACGGTTGTCTATCGAGCCGAGGAGCTTGTCGTTGTCGCCGTCCTTCAGCCACGCGATCAGCTTCGCGTCCTTATCCAGCAGCTTCTCGGACTTCATGCGCCCGGGGATCTTGATCGTCCAAAGCTTCTTGTCGCCGTAGTAGTAGAAGGACAGCGTGCGGCCGTCAGGCGCGAACAGAAGCCTGTAGCCTTTGATCCCCGTGGAACGCACGCGGTCCGGCAGCGTGGCGAAATCGGGGCGGCACGGCTCTTTCCTGATCTCGCCGCCGTTCGCCTCAGCGGCTTCGTCGGCCGGATCGAGGTAGGCGTAGAAGATGTACGACGTGTCGCCCGTCGCGGTGCGGTCGCCCGAAAACGCCACCACGCGCCCGTCAGGCGACCATGCTGGCGTACCGTCCCACTTGTGGTTGCGCGAGATGTTGCACGGCGCTGGGGCCTTCCCGCCCTTTTCGTCCACGTCCCACGTAGGCACGATCCACACGTCCATGTTTCCATATCCGTCCCTGAGCGCCGCCGCCACATAGCGTCCGTCGGGCGACCAGGCATATGAGTCGCAGGCTGTTGAGGCGACCTTGGCGACGGACCGCACAACGCCGTCCATGCCGGCGAAAGAAAGCTTGCCTTGTGCGTCGTGCCATGCGAGCAGACGCCCGTCGGGCGAAACGGAAAGAGCGCGGCGGCACACGTCGTTCGTCGTGAGGCGCTCGCGCACGAAAGACATGTTTGCGCTCCAGAGGCTATTCGTGTCGGCCCGGCGCGCGCACCAAACGTCCGTTCCGTCGCCACGGTCGGAAAGGTAGTAGAGCGCATCGCCATCGGGCGAGAAGGCGCAGTCGCGCTCGTGCGTGCGCGAGGAGCCATGCACGAGAACGGGCTGGCGCCCTTCGTCCGCAAGCTTCATCGCCCACACGTCGCCGCCCGCCGTGAATGCGACCTCCCCGCCGTCCGCGCGGAACGTGCAGTTGCCGTCGCCGTAGTTGTTGTGGAAGTTCGAATAGTAGCGGCGGATCGTTCGCGGCGCGGATGGATCGAAGAACGCCGGCCTCAGCGCGATGCGCCGCGCCTCAGGCTTCTCGGCCTCCGGGTCGATTCGCCAGAGGTCAAGCCCCTTCGCGAACACCATCGTGCGCCCATCGCGCGAGAGCGAAGGACAGAAGATGTGGTCGTCGGAAAAGCGGGTGATCTGCCGCTCTTCGCCCGTCGCGAGCGAGCGGCGGTAGAGGTTGCGCACTCCTCCGGCGTCGCAGAGATAGTAGAAGCCCTTGCCGTCGGGCGTCCAGATGGGCGACGTGCAGTTGTCCCTGCGCCTCACGACGGGCGTGAACGCGCCAGTGTCGCGGTCGAACATCCAGATGTCGCCAGCGTAGGACGTCTTCGACCAGTCGTGGCGCTTGCGGAACTCGAGGCCCATCTCCTCGATTCTGGACGCGAAAAGCGCCCTGCGCCCGTCGGGCGAGAGCGACGGACAAAACGCCGGCGCGTCGAAGAGCAGCTTCTCGGCCTTGCGCTCACGCATTGAAACGAGAATCGGGCGGCGCGAAAGACGCTTGGACGAAGACGTCTCAGACGCGTCGTCGCGGTACGCGAGCGCCAGCATCTCCGATCCGTCAGGAGTATATCCCCACGGGAAGAGGCTCTCGGTGTGGAACGTAATCTGCCTTAGGTTCCCTGCGGTGTACGCCGCCGCGTCAAGGTCCATCTCGAAAAGCTGCAGCGTACCCCAACGGTCGGAGAGAAACGCGATGCGCTTTCCGTCCGGCGAGAGGAACGGACGTGTATCCGCCGACATTCCGTCGCCCACCGGAACGGCCGTGCCGCCCGCCGTAGGAGCGAGCCACACGCGGTCTTTCCACTCGAACACGAAGAGCTTTCCGTCGGGCGAGACGGACGGATTCAGCGCGAGAAACATCTGCGACCAGTCGCGCTCCTGCGGCTTCGCCATGAGCGCGCCTGCCGCAAGCGCCATGGCGGCCAAGGCAAAAAGCATCGTTCTATTGCTCACTGTCTTTCTCATGATCTCTCTCACATTCTGCGGCAGTCTCCAGCACCTTCACGGCGCGCCATCCGCCCCATACGAACGGATGCCACGGTCTGATGTTGCGCACGGTCTTCACCACGCGGTCGGCGCGGTCCAGGAAAGTTGCGTCGATCGGGAAGCTCATGAAAAAAGTGTGTATCGCGTTGCACTTCATAATGAGCATTCCTTCGCCAGGCGGCAGCGAGCGCCGTCCGATGAGGCCGCGCAGCCTCTGGAAAAACGAGCGCGCCACCTCGGCGCGCACGCCGCATATTTCGATTCTCTCCATTGCTACGTCAGCATCAGCGGGTTCATGAACTTGACGGCGCGCTCCCAGCTGCCGCGCTCGACTGTGCGAATCTGCGTTGAGTAAGTTAGCCGGCGAGCGTCGTTCTCGGGAGTGGACGCCGCCGGCAGGCGGCCCTGCACGCGCCGCAGCGCTTCCCCCCAAAGACGCCGCAGAAGCTGGCGCATCATCTCCGCAGGCGAAAGTTCGGAAAGCTCCGTAGGCGCCCTTCCAAGCATGAAGTCGTCGAGCCATGCGCATTGCGAAGGAGGAAGCTCCGTTCGCATCGCGGCAAAGGCATCCGCCGTGCCGGACTCTCTTGCGCGCCAAGCAGCCGCAAACCTGCGAGTGAACTCGTGCTGCAGCACGGCGTCCGGCAGATGCTCGGCGACGAGCGCCGCCATCTGCTCATCGCCCTCGTATGCGAAGAGCAGCTCGCACAGCGCGCGTTCGAGAGGCGACAGCGCCGGCTCGACGGGAGGCGGCGCAGATTCTTGCGCGCCAGCCGGATCTAAG
>JAFUDL010000296.1 GCA_017459225.1 Kiritimatiellia bacterium | reverse complement strand
CCCGGCGCGGGACAGACTGCGAGAAGTGGGATTTGCCCGCCGAGGACGGCGTTTTGCCGCTCTGGGTTGCGGACATGGACTTCCGCGCCGCACCCGCCATCGTCGATGCCCTGTGCCGTCGCGTGGAGGAGGGCGTGTTCGGCTATGCCCTGCCATCGGGCTCGTGGCACGAAAGTCTTGTCCGCTGGCTCAATGTTCGCCATCGCTGGCAGGTTTCGTCGGACACGGTTATAGATGCGATCGGCGTTGTCCCTGCGCTGGCCTCCGTCATTCGTGCCTTTTGCTCGCCAGGCGACAAGGTAATCGTCCAGACGCCTGCCTACAACTGTTTTTTCGCGACCATCCGCAATCAGGGTTGCGATGTGCTTGAAAATCCTCTCCGCCGTGTACCTGTTCGCGAAGACAACGAGGGTGATTTCACCTACGAAATTGACTTTGAAGACCTGGAACGCAAAGTCGCCGATCCGCGCGTAAAGCTGTTTCTGCTGTGTAATCCACACAATCCGACCGGCAGGGCCTGGACGGCGGAGGAGCTTCGCACGGTGGGCGAAATATGCCTGCGGCACGGGGTTTTCGTCGCCAGCGACGAAATTCATGCCGACTTGCAGATGCCAGCATCGCGACATGTCCCGTTTGCCAGCCTGTCCGAAGAGTTTCGGAACGCTTCGCTTACATTCTGGTCCGCGTCCAAGGCGTTCAACCTTGCTGGACTCCAGACTGCCGCCATTATCTGTTCCGATCCGGAGGTGCGCGGGCGGGTGCGTCATTTCCTCAAAGTCAATTGTACGGGCGAAATCAATCCATTCGGTTTTCTCGCCTCATCTGTCGCATGGGACAGATGCAGCGACTGGCTCGACGCGCTTCGCGCCTACTTGCATGAAAACTACCTGACGCTTCTTGACTTCGTCCGCACGCGTCTGCCTCTACTTAAAGTTGCAGCGCTTGAAGCCACCTATCTGGCGTGGGTAGATGCGGCGGCGCTCGGTCTTTCATCGGCGGAACTGTCATGTCAGCTCGAACGCGAGGCGAAGGTCAAGTTCTCGCCCGGCGCAATCTACGGCGAACCGAAAGGATATTCCTTCCTCCGCATCAACCTTGCATGTCCGCGCAAGACACTTCTAGAGGCGTTGGATCGAATAGCAGCGTGGACCAGCTCGGCTGGACTCTGGACGACCTCATCACGCGCACCATCGCCGCCGTCCAGTCGTTAGAAGTGTGATTAAGACTGTTCCGGCTCGTTGAACCGGCGGCGCATCTGCCGCGTTTAACAGGGCATGAATCATGACAAGGAAAACAAGGCCTCAAATCGGACTCTGGCCGTCGGCTGGTTCGACAACGCGCCGTTTCGCGCTATCTGCCAAAAATACGTTCCGCGCATAAAAGAGGTGTTTTTCGCATGGCCGGGCGTGACGGCGAGTCGCCCGATGGCGGAATGGACGCCTGAAAGAAAACAGCTCTTCTTCGAGGACATCGCCTGGTGCCGCAATGAAGGAATGGAGCTGGACGCCATCTTCAACGCGAACTGCTATGGCGACATCGCCATCTCAAAGGCTCTCGCGGAGCATGTCACCGAGGTGCTGGGCGAAATGGACGAGAAGGGGCTCTTCCCGGAACATCTGACCACGACTTCCCCGTTCATCGCGACGGTGGTGCGCAGACGCTTTCCCGAAGTGAAGATACGCCTGAGCGTCAACATGTACATCGAAAGCACGCAGTCGCTTTCCTACATGGAGGAGCTCTTCGACTCGTTCTACGTCAGCATCGACAACCACCGCAACCTCGTGTATGTGCGCCAAATGGCAGACTGGTCGGCACGCCACGGCAAGACACTTTGCGTCTACGCAAATTCCGGATGCCTGCGGGACTGTCCGTTCCGTCAGTTCCACAACAACCTGCACGGGCACAACCGCATGGGACAGTCGGTTGCAGGCGAGGAGTTCTCCTTCTCGGCGTTCAGGTGCAGGACGAACTACGAACGCGGCAGATACGCCGACTTCCTCAGGGCCAACTGGCTTCGTCCAGAGGAGCTTCCGGAATACGAACGCTACGTCGGCGTCGTGAAGCTCGCGACGCGCCGGCATCCCGACCCCGAGGGCATCATAAGCGCCTACGCCACGTATTCGTACGACGGCGACCTTGCGAAGATAATGGATCCGTTTTTCGAATTTCCAGTCCCTATAGACAATGCGACGCTTGGCAGGTCGCCCCTGTGGCCGGCCATACGCGATTGTCCAGACGCGCACAACTGCCGTCGTTGCGGGAAATGCGATGCCCTCATGGACGAACTGTCGCACCGGTCAGGAAGGATTGGCGAATCTGCAGTGGCTCAGACGTTCGCCGGATTCTTCAAAGGCTGAACTTGTCTGTTATTTTAGCAATAGGAAAAAAGAAATGGGTGCCGCAGACGATCGGCACCCGACAGCCCCGGGAAGAAGGAAAAGCCGAAGCTGGAAATAGATAACAACTCAAAGCGCGGCTTTGAGCGTCTCGACCCACGCGGCGATCTTGCCGTCCGTCTGGTCGGAT
>JAFUDL010000295.1 GCA_017459225.1 Kiritimatiellia bacterium | reverse complement strand
TCGCGGTCGGGCAGGCTGCTCAGCTTCTCGTGCAGCGAGCCTGGCATCACGCCCACGAGGATCGCGATTCCGTTCATGCACTGCTCCTCGATTGCGAGGATGTTCGGGATCGAGGCGCGGGTCTGCTCCACGTTGTACTTCGCCTGCTTCACGGCCAGCTCGTCGCCGATGCCAGAGTCGAGGCGCGACTTGAGGATGTCGTACGTCTCGCTCTGCAGCTTGAGGTTCGTGCGCGCCACGCGCAGGCGCTCCTGCGAGGTGCGCAGCGTGATGTACTGGCTGCCTATCTCGGCGGCGAGCGAGACCCATGCGTTCTCCACAGAGGCCGCGGCGGCGTCAAGCGAAGCGGCGGCAGACTCGTACGAGCGGCGCACTCCGCCGAAGATGTCGATCTCCCACGACGCGTCGAAGCCGCTCGAGAAGTGATCGCCGTGGTAGTTGCTGCCGGTGGCCCAGCGAGAGCTCGTGAAGCGGTGCGCGCCGGTGCGCGTGTACGTGCCGTCCATCGTCACGGACGGCATGAACGCGGCGGCGCTGCCCACGAGCGTCCAGCGGGCCTGCACGAGACGCTCCTGCGCCATCAGGTACGAGACGTTGTTCGAGACGGCGGCGTCGACGAGTTCGGTGAGAACCGGGTCCTTGAACTGCGCCCACCAGGCGCGGATCGTCTCGGCCGTGATGACGGCGCGGGGATCGTCGTTGGTGGCGGCCGCCTTGAACTCGCCGGTCGCGGTCTGGTTGGTGGTGGGGTATCCCGCGTCCGGCACCGAAATGTGCTCAATCGAGACCTGCGGCTTTTCATAGTCGGGCCCTACGGCCCACATACCGCAGCCAGCTGCGAAAAGAAGCGCGGAAACCAGTGAGATTTGATTTGTCAGTTTCATGGGTTTGCCAGTTTAGTTCAGAGTTTAAAGTTCGAAGTTTAGAGTTCAAAGTTTGATGTTTGATGTTAGGACAGAGGACAGAAGACAGAGGACAGAGGATGTCAAACGCTTTGCCACTGATATCCTTTGTCTTTTGTCCTTTGTCTTTTGTCCTTCGTCATTCATCCTTTGTCCTTCACGGATTTGACCTTGCCTTGAGGTCGCGGCGGCGGCGGGCAGTGGCCGAGAGGTAGGCGAAGAAGCGCTTGATGCGTTCGCGCCACGTCTGGAAGAGGGCGTAGAGGCCCGGCACCAGAAGGATGCCGAACGCGACCGAGGCGAACATTCCCCAGAACTCGGTGGTGCCGAGGTGGTTGCGGCTTGCGGCGCCAGCGCCCGTGGCGATCATCATCGGGAGCGTGCCGAGAAGCGTGGTGAGGGCCGTCATCAGCAGGGCGCGCAGTCGCTCGCCCGCCGCCGCGCCTGCGGCGTCGACGATCGAGTAGCCGTCGGTCTCGTGCTTGTCTTTCGCGAACTCCACGATGAGGATCGCGTTCTTCGAGGCGAGGCCCACGAGCAGCACGAGGCCGAGCTGCGCGTATATCGAGAGCGGGTACGGGGCGCCGGTGGCGTATATGCCCCAGTACTTGAGTCCCAGAAGCGCGCCGAACACCGCCACGAAGATCGAGAGCATCACGGGAAGCGGAATCGTCCAGCTCTCGTACTGCGCCACCAGGAAGAGGTAGCCGAAGAGGACTGCGAGCGCGATGAGCGGCGCGGCGCCGCCCTCGTTGCGCGCCTCCTGGAAGGAGAGCGCGGCCCAGTCGTAGCCGTAGTCGGAGGGGAGCAACTTCTTGAACGTGTCGCGCAGCTCGTCCATCACGCGGCCCGTGGCCACGCCGGGCATCGGCATGATCGTGAGCTGGCTGGTGACGTACTTGTCGCGCGTGTACACCGTGCGCGGGCCAAGCTCGTGCGTGATGGTGCCGAGCGAGCCGAGAGGAATCATCGCGCCGTTCTCGCCGCGCACGTACAAGCGCGTCACGGCCTCGGGCGTGGAGCGTCCCTGCCAGTCGGACTGCACGGTCACGCGGTTCACCTGCGTGCCGAGGTTCACGTCGTTCACGTACCGCGAGCCCAGGTAGTTCTGCAGCGTCGCGTACACCGTGGCCACCGGCACCTTGTACATCTCGGCCTTCACGCGGTCGAGGTTGAAGCGCAGGTGGGGCGTCTTCGCGTTGTAGCCCGAGAACGCCATCATGATGTTGGGATGCTTCTCTTTGTCGTTGAGCTCGGTGAGCAGCTTGTTCTGCACCTCCTCAAGACGGAGCGGGTCGGCCGAACCCTTGTCCTGGATGTTCACGCTTATGCCGTTCGTCATGCCGAGGCCGGGGATAGCCGGAGGCATGAACACTTTCCACGACGGCTCGGGGATCGTGGCGAGTATCTTCTGCAGACGCTCAACCATGGCCGCAGCCGACTGGTCCCTGCCAGGGCGCTTCGCCCAGTCCTTGAGGTCGACGATCAGCATGCATTGGTTCTCGCCGCGGCCGCCCACCATCGAGAAGCCAGTGATGGTGAGCACGCTGCGCACCTCGGGCACGTCCTTGAGGAGCTTCTCGACGGCGCGCAGCGACACGTCGCGCGTGCGGTCGCGTGTGGATCCCTCGGGCATCTCAAGGGCGGCGAACACAACGCACTGGTCCTCGTCCGGCAGGAACGACGTCTGCGTGGAACGGAACATCTGCACCGTGAGCATCACAGTGAGCACCAGCAGCACCGCCGCAAGGAAGATGCGGCTTGCGAGCCACTTGGCGGCCGTCACGAAGATCCCCTTGAACTTCTCCACGCCCCAGTTGAACCAGGCGAGCGGACCGTGCTTGTACGGCCTCGCCTCGTGCAGGATGAGCGAGCACAATGCCGGCGCGAGCGTGAGCGCGCACACCGTGGAGAAGCACACCGCCGCCGAGAGCGTCACGGAGAACTGCTGGTAGATGCGCCCAGTGATGCCACTCATGAAGCCGACGGGCACGAAGATGCCGAGCAGCACGAGTGTGGTCGCGATGACGGCGCTGGTCACGTCGCTCATCGCCTGGATCGTGGCCTCCTTCGCGTTGAGGCCCTGCGTCTCGATGAGGAACTGCACGCGCTCCACCACCACGATGCAGTCATCCACCACCACGCCTATCGCGAGCACGAGGCCGAAGAGCGTGAGGATGTTGATGGAGTAGCCGAGAAGCGCCATAAGGATGAACGTGGAGCATAGCGACACTGGAATCGTGAGGCAGGGGATGAGCGTCGCCCGCCAGTCCTGGAGGAAGAGGTAGCACACGATCACCACGAGGCCGAACGTCAGGCCGAGCGTGAAGACGATCTCCCTGATGCACGTGCTCACGTATTCCGTGGCGTCGTAGGGGATCACCCAGTCCATGTCGGCCGGGAAGGACTCCTTGAGCTGCGCCATCGCCTTTCTGATCGCCGCCATCGTGGCGATGGCGTTAGCGCCGGGCTTCTGCTGGAGCGCGATGGAGACGGCGTTGCCGCCGTCGAGCTGGCCGGTGAACATGTAGTTCTGCTCGCCGATCTCGGTGCGCGCTATGTCCTTGAGCCTCACCGCGCCGCCGTTCGCGTCGCGGCGGATCACGATCTCGTCGAACTCCTTGGGGCTCATGAGGCGCCCCTTGGAGAGCAGCGACATCGTGTGGGCGGCGTTGGGTCCCGTGGGCGCGGAGCCTACGGAGCCGAGCGAAGCCTGGATGTTCTGCTTCGAGACGGCTGCGATCACCTCCTCGGTGTTCATGCCCTGCGCGGCCATGCGCTGAGGGTCGAGCCACACGCGCATGGAGAGCTTGGGGCCGTACACCGTGGCGTCGCCCACGCCGGGCACGCGCAGCAGCACGGGCTGGATGTTCGCGTAGATGTAGTCGGATATCTGGAGGCGCGAGAGCGAGCCGTTGGGCGACTTCACGGCGATGAAGCCGAGCATGTCGGAGTTCTGGGCGCGAATGCGGCCGCCGAGCTGCTTCACCTCGCTGGGGAGCTTGGCCTCGGCCTGCGACACGCGGTTCTGCACCTTCACCATGTCCATGTCGCGGTCGCTCTCCACCTCGAAGGTGACGTTGAGCGAGTAGTTGCCGTCGTCGCCGCACTGGCCGGTCATGTAGAGCATGTCGTCCACGCCGTTCACTTCGTCCTCGAGCGGCATCGCGATGGTGTTGAGCACCTCCTTCGCGTTCGCGCCGGGATACGCGTAGCTCACCGATATCGAGGGCGGGGTGATGCGCGGGTACTGCGATATGGGCAGCTTGAATATGGCCATCGCGCCCGCCATCGTCAGAACGATGGCGATGACCATGGCGAATCTCGGACGTTCCACGAATATCCGCGAGAACGTCTTGATCTTGTCGATCGACTCTCTGATTCCAAGTTTCATCTTCAGCTCCTCGTGGGACTGGACGCGGTCATTCGTCGATCTTCGTGCTGTAGTTGGGGTCGATGTCTTCGTTCGGCGAAGGCTCCACCTCCGTAACCTTCATGCCGGGCGCGAGCTTGCCGATTCCGGAGATCACCACCTTCTCGCCCTTCTCGAGCCCCTTCACGACGGGCGTCCATCCCCTGTCAACCTCGCGCACCTCCACCACGCGCTGTTCGACTGTGGAGTCGTCCTTGAGCACCCACACGCCCTGGCTGCCGCCCACCAGGTCGAAGACGGCCTGCTGCGGGATGCAGGGGAGCTTCGGAGGGGTCTTGTAGTCGGTGAGCAGGGTGACGTAGCTGTTGGGGATGAGGAGTCGGTCGGGGTTGGGGAACGAGAGGCGCATGATGATAGTGGCGGTGTCGCGGCTCATCTCGTTGTCGTCGAAGTCCCACTTGCCCTCGCCGGAGTAGATGGAGCCGTCGGGCAGCACGAGGCGCATGCGGTAGTCGGGCGCCTTGCCCTTCTTGAGCGCCGCGCGCCAGCCCACGTACGCGCGGTCAGTGAGCGGGAACGAGACGCGGATGGGGTCGATCTGCACGATGCGCG
>JAFUDL010000294.1 GCA_017459225.1 Kiritimatiellia bacterium | reverse complement strand
GAACTGGAGAAAACGGGACATGGAACTACGGTGCCTTGTCGCAAGTTTCAAGAATAATGGACTTGCCTTCAGTCAGAACTCGGAGGTTGACAGCGATCCAAGAGGCGAAAGCCACATTCGGCCCTTCTTTGTATATGTCCTCGCGCATGACGGTCACAACCGCCCGTAGCGGGATGGCGAACTTCTCCACGTTCTTTTCGTCTGCGACATCCAACCGCACCACCACCTTCAGCGTGCCGCCTTTCGTCAGCTTGCCACAGACCTCAAAGCGACCAAGAGACGAAAGTATCCGCGCGCCATTGGCGAACAGATGTGCGCCGTATTCCGACAACGTCCGGTAGTTCATGATGCGCTTCAACAACGCTCCTGTCTCTGGAACTGCCAAACGGAACATATACGGCCCGCGCGTCGCGAACTCCTCGAAGCCGCCGCGCTCCTCGCCACGATACAGACGTATCGCGCGGCCAAGCGTCTTGGCGTCCAGCGAACAATAGACGAGCCCGTCGTCTCCGACGGCGATCAATATGTCGCCCTTGCCAGACAGATTGAGGGCACCTCTCGACGATGCGAGCCGGTAGATGCGCCCATTGAACTTGCCGACCTCCGGCAGCGTTTCCTTGACCTCCTTCAGGTCAGGCTCCTTACGTGTAAATTCATCTCGTTCCCTTCCCGATGCCTTTCGTATCAGTTTCTTCAACTCGCGGCGCATGGACTTCCTCGACTTCGCGTTCTTGTCGAAAGATGCAACGACGACGACTGCTTGCGTATCCTCGAAGTCGCCCATTTCACTCCATGGGTCAGCCCGCTTTCTGGCTATCCCGCCAATCGTTCCGGCGACCCAATTCAAGTTCGTGGTCGAAAGCCCGAGCGCATCGAACGATCCCGCAAGATCGTCCATTCCGAGTCCGTGGGTCATGTATTCGCCGAACCAAGCCGTGAACCGTAGCCACGCATCCGGCTTTTCCGGCCACGCGAACGCCGCGAACACGACCTGGGCGTCTGGCAGGAAACGCGGCGTGGGCGCGGCAAGCGGTGCCGCAGAGATATCTGGTTCGGTGCAGACAACGGGCGGCGGCGGATTCGACTCGCCGCGCTTCACGTTGAAGAAGCGTGTGCCGTACAAATCTTTCTTCCCGTTGCGCCAGAGCCATTCGTTCGCCTTGCCAACGGCGTCGGCGTTTTGAAACCAAGTGTAGCCGGTTCCTGCGTCCGCTACGGCTCGATAGATTTTCTCCGCTTGCGCCTCGTCTTTCGCGACGCCTATACCCTTTTCATAGCACTCCGCGAGGGCAACATCTGTCTTGCCGTGTCGCTTACCGTCCACCTGGGCACTGTTGAAGAGCTCAAATGCCCTTTTGGCGTCCTTCTTGACGCCACGCCCGTCTCGATAGCAGACGCCAAGTTCGTACCGCGCGTCCGCCGTGAAAATTTGCGAACCCCAGTCGCCCGAGCCTGGTTTCGCGTCTGCGGCCGTGCGTATCCATTCGATGCCTGCGATCTCGTTCGTCGCCACGCCTCCGAGTCCGTTGAGCAGTATCTCGCCCAAATTGAACTGCGCGGGAACAAATCCGCCCTCGGCGGACTTTGACATCCAGCGCACGACCTCTGCCATGTCGGGCTTCTTGCCCCCCTTCATTAGCAGTCTGTACGCATGTGTGTGCTGTGCCGCGACATCGCCAGACTCCGCGAGCTTCGCGAGTTCTGCGGCATCCATGCGGTAATAGTCCCTTTCACCTGCCTTCCCGCCACCGGAGTCCTTCGTCGTCGCGTCAAGCGCCAGCGTCGCCGCCGCACACATCAAGGCAAACATTGTTTTCGCATTCATCGTCGTTCGTTCCTTTCATTGCAGAGTGTGATCGATCATAATCCAATCTGTTTGATGCGTCGTGAAATGCCGTCCGTTATCAGGTCGTAGCATTTCGAGGGATGTTCCGCAGCGGCCCTGCGCACAAGTTTCGGCAGGATGCCGTTGATGCGGCGCACCATCTTCGCGAGTTCTCGTTCAAGTATACGCAAGCCAATGCCGACCTTCTCCGCCATGCGCCTGAACTTTCCAATTGTAATCCACCTGAAATCATATTCACCGTCAATCTTCATCGCCATACGCCTGCCCACCTCGGGATAAATCGCAGTGGACATGACATCGTAGAGCGGCGCGAGCGAAGGGACTCCGTTCCTGTACAGAATCGAGAAATTCTTTCCGTGCGCATCGCCGTTGCCCACAAGGAAGTTGAAGATAACGCGGTCAAGGAATTCGACTGTGTCGGACGCGGGCAACGCCATTTCGCGCAGAAGCCTGAACGAATCCGCAATGCCAGGGCCTCCTATCGCCTCGTACTTCCGCCCGGGATCAATCCCCAACATCTGGCAGAAATCCTCCTGATGAAGCCTCCTCACGATTCCATCGGACTCCTCGCGGTCGTAGCGGCGGCACAGATAGCGCCGTTTCCCGCCGATAACGGCAATTCCGCACTCGGCCGTCCTCAGCCCGCACATCGCCGCAAGAGTCATCGCAAACCATTCATTCTCTACGCTGTCAGGATAGTCGCGCATGGCTGGCTTGATGATGTGCGTCGACGGAGTGCCATCTAACGGGAGAAGGACGCCCCCGTCCCTGTAACAGGCGATCAGTTTGTCCTGCGCGCCAGCGCCGGAGATGCGGAATCCGGCTTCGCCCACGTCCAGCGGACGCTTCTCAAGGTTTCCAAGAATCTGCCCGGCCTCTTCGTCCGTCAGTTTTCTGAATCTCGGCTGTGCAGCCATGTCCGGAGCCGTTCCCGACGGAAAGAACGAGATTGCGCCGGCACAGTCGCCACCGATCGCCCGCAGCAACGCGAAGGTGTTCTCGCGGGGAATCTTCAGTATCTCGCCAAGACGTGTACGTATGATGTCATCCGGGAGAAGGTTTGAAAGAAACGGCTCAATCTCCGCATGGACGAAGGCGGCAGTTCTCAGCGGAAGCGAATGGGATAGCGGCTCACGGCCACCATTCGCGAGGAACGAATCGCTGTAGGCAAACGACAGCCTGCTGTTATCGTCATCGAGCCGTCCCGCCCGGACTCCGTTCAGATAGACGTCGAGCGATTCCATTCAACAACCTCCGCCTCCGTCATGATGTACAGTCCCGCGCCAAGCGCATCGAGGAGCTTGAGGAGTTCACGGATGCGAGCCGTCTCCTTTCCTCGCTCAAGCTCGGAAATGTATCGTGCCCCAGTTCCCGCAAGGCCAGCAAGCGTATCTTGCGAAACCTTCTGTTCCTTGCGGATGTGGCGCACCTGAATGCCGATGTCGGCAACTGATTTTAGTTTCTTCATTCTATCTTTCCATTACCGAACGGTATTGTATCATATATTTCAGTCCCCGTCAACGACAAAATCATACCGTTCGGTAATTGAAAAACGAATGAATCGCTGTGCCCTTTTCGTTTTCACTCAAAGATCGGATCGGGGGCGGTTGGCGAGCCGCCGAACACGCGCGCGGCCTCTCGGCAACCCCCGAGGCACTTCGCGGCCTTGTCACAACCGTCGCACATCTTCGGCAGATAGTCATGCCGCACGTAGTGCATCCACTCCTCGCATTCGGGCAACCGCTCCCACTCGTCCCACCTCACGAGTTCAACTGGACTGTGGTTGCAGACGCGGAGGCGTCCGTTCGGCCCAACGGTGAAGAAGTCCGTCGCCGCCGAGCATCCCGTGGTGACGTCGAGGTATTCGTACTTGCCCGCGTCGATCATGCACGCGGGAAGCTCCGTGCCGAAATGTCCGCGCCGCTTCGCCCGCGAAAGCACCTCCTCTGCGACATCGGCGGCGTGGCGTACGTCGTCCGCCGTCAACATCAGCTCGGGATGCGAAAGGCCGCGTCCTCCGGGAAGAAAGCGGTTCAACAGAAGCGAGTCCGCACCAGCCACGAGCGCCGCCGAAATCGTTTCGTACAGTTCCGGCAAGTTGAGCTTCGTGACGGCGACGCCGACCGTTGTCGCACAGCCGAGTTCGCGCGCCTTGCAGAACATGGAGAGAATGTGCTCGACGGGCGTGTCGCTGTCGGTGTTCGCCGCGAACGACCGCAATCCCGGCATG
>JAFUDL010000293.1 GCA_017459225.1 Kiritimatiellia bacterium | reverse complement strand
TGTCTTCTCCATGAGGGAAGTAATTATACCAAAAAAACTCGCTTTCGTGTGGCCTATTCGCTCACCGGCGGCAAACTGCACGCCGGTGAGACGAGACACGACGTAGTTTGTTGTTGTCTTCAGAACGGGTCGCCAGCTGCGGCGCGCATTTCGGGCGGAGGCGCGAACGTGTTCTGGCGCGGCGCCATGGGCGGACGGGGAAACACCTCGGGGATGCCGAAGCACACGTAGAGCATCGCACGCTCGAGCGCCATCATGAGCGCGAACGCCTCGTCCATGTTGAACACGTAGTAGACGTTGACAGCCTCTCCCGTCGGAGGCTTGCGCCACACGGAGAGCTGATAGCCGGGACGCGGCTCGATCTGGTGGGTGAACTTGATCACGGTGTTTCCCGCCGAGGATCGGTGGAAGAGCCCCTTGCCGTCCATGACGCTCTCCTGCATGCCGCGCAGAACCTGCAGAATCTGCGAGAGGTCCGAGCGGTCTAGCTTCAGCACCACGCTGTTCTTCCAGTCGAAAGTGGGGAACATCTGCACTCCCCCCTGCTGCGAGGCGACCGTGCGCTGCATGGCCATCCTCACGAACACGCTTCCAGGAGTGTCGTCGTGCGCCGGATGGAGCTCAAGCTTGAGCGCGCTCCCCGTTCCCTTTGAGTTGGCGTGGTAGTAGCAGTCGCTCGCGCGGAAATGCGGCGTGACGGCTGGACCCGCCTGTGTTCTCTCCCTCTCTTCGTTCATCTTCATCGTCCTTTCGGTTTAGGGGGCGAAGCGAATTCTCCGCCCACGCGGAGAAGTAGGCGGAGAAGATGCGGCAGATGTCAAGAGAATGTCAAGAAGTCGCAAAAGGAATGTCAAGACGCTACTGGTCTTCGGTGACGCGCATGATCTCCTTGACGGACGTGACGCCGGCGAACACCTTCGCCCAGCCGTCCTCGCGCAGCGTCTTCATGCCCTTCGAAAGCGAGATGTCGCGTATCTCCGTGGCGTTCGCGCGCCTCACGATGGCGCCTTCGATTTCCTCGTCCACCTCAAGCACCTCGAAGAGAGCGCGGCGGCCCTTGTAGCCGGTCTTCGCGCAGTCCTCGCAGCCGTCCGGCTCGAAGACAGTGTCCTTCTCGGGCGGATAGGAGAGATCGTAGAACTTCCTGTCGAGCGGCACCTCGCGGCGGCACTTCGGGCATAGGCGGCGGCAGAGACGCTGGCCCATGACGCCAGCCACTGCGGACGCGATGAGGAACGGCTCCACGCCCATGTCGATCATTCGCGGAAACGCGCCCGCGGCGTCGTTCGTGTGGAGTGTGGAGAACACCATGTGGCCCGTGAGCGAGGCGTTGATGGCGATTTCCGCCGTCTCGCGGTCGCGGATTTCGCCCACCATGATCTTGTCGGGGTCCTGACGCAGGAAGGCGCGCAGAGTGCGGGCGAAGTCAAGGCCGATGTCCTTGTTCATCTGCACCTGGATGATGCCGTCCATCTGGTATTCGATCGGGTCCTCGGCCGTGAGGATTCGCACGTCCATCGTGTTCACCTCGTGCAGGAACGAGTAGAGCGAGGTGGACTTTCCTGATCCGGTAGGGCCTGTCACGAGGAAGATGCCGTTCGGGCGGCGGATGATCTTGTCCACCACCTTGAAGTCGCGCGGGTTGAAGCCGAGGTCCACCATCTTCACGAAGTTGCCGCTCTTCGCCAGGAGTCGCAGCGAGATGGACTCGCCCCACGCGCCCGGCATTGTGGACACGCGGATGTCGATGTCTTCGCCGCCCAGGCGGATGCCAATGCGGCCGTCCATCGGCAGGCGCTTCTCGGCGATGTCGAGGTTTGCCATCACCTTGATGCGGCTGATGATCGCGCTCTTGAGCCTGTTCAGCTGCGGCGGCACGTCAACCTTGTGCAGCATGCCGTCGATTCGGTAGCGGATGCGCAGCTCGGTCTCCTGCGGCTCGATGTGGATGTCGGTTGCGCCCTGGCGGTCGGCTTCGGCGATGATCCTGTTCACGAACTTGACGATGGACGCCTCCTCGCCCTCCGCGCCGACGTCGATCTTGGACATCGACCCGTCGTCCTCGTCCACCGCGTAGCGCCCGTCCTCGATCATCTTCTCGATCGCGTCCGCGCCCACGCCGTAGAACTTCTTCACGGCCTTGTCGATCTCCTCGCGCGGGGCGAGGGCGATCTTCACCGGGCATCCCGCCGCCAGGCGCAGTCCGTCAGCTGCCATCGTCGAGAACGGGTCGCTCGAGACGACGGTGAGCGCGCCGTCCGCGAACTTGAGCGGCAGCACGTTGTACTGGTAAACGGCGCTCGCGGGGAGCTTCTGCAGCACGTCGGGACGCGGCTGCGCCTTCTCCAGCTCCACGTAGTCGAAGCCGAGGAACTCACCCGTCTTGCGCAGGAAGTCGGCCTCCTTCGCGCCGCCGAACTTCAGCACGGCCTCCACGAGGCCCATCTCGGGATTGCGCGCGCGGCCGTCCGCGATCTTCGCGAGCGCTTCGTCGGAATAGAGGCCCGTGGCCTTCAGCACATTGAGTGCAAGCTTTGATGTTTCTGCCATTGCGATGAAGAGTATATCATATTATCCGCCGCTCCGCCACCATGACAAATCGGCATTTTTCACGATTGTTTGGTATAATATCACCCATGAACACAGAAGAGAAAACACGGCCGCGCGGAATCGCGCTGATCCCATTTGTCGTCTTCGCGGTCTTCTACGTGGGACTCTCCCTCAAGGCGGGCGACTTCTATCGCGTGCCCATGACGATCGCGTTCCTCGTGGCGTCGGCCACCGCGATCGCGATGGACTTCCGCCGTCCGCTCGCGGAGAGGATCGAGACGTACGCCCGCGGAATGGGCGAGACGAACGTGATGGTGATGTGCCTCATCTTCGTCATGTCGGGCGCGTTCGCATCCGTGGCAAAGGCCTCGGGCGCGGTGGACGCCGCCGTGGCGCTCGCCCAGTCCGTCATTCCCGCGCGCCTCATGCTCGCAGGCGTGTTCCTCATCTCGTGCCTCGTATCGCTCGCGATCGGCACAAGCTGCGGCACCATCGCCGCCGTCGCCCCCATAGCGCTCGGCTTCGCCGCTCCCCTCGAGCTCTCGCCCGCCCTGCTCGCCGGCGCGGTGGTTGGCGGCTCGATGTTCGGCGACAACCTCTCGATGATCTCCGACACCACAATCGCCGCAACGCGCACGCAGGGCATCCGCATGCGCGACAAGTTCATCGCAAACGCCGGCATAGCCGCCCCCGCCGCACTCGTGGCGCTCTTCATCTACGCCGCTCTCGGCATGTCGCACGCCGCCGCATCGCCCGCAGCCGAGGCGGTGACATGGCGCCAAGCCCTTCTCGTCACGCCATATCTGCTCATCCTCGCGCTCGCCCTCGCCGGACTCAACGTGATGCCGCTTCTCTTCTCCGGCACGCTTCTCGCAGCGGCGTTCGGCATAATGCTCGGGAAATTCGACCTTCTTGGCGCCCTCGACCATCTCGGCAAGGGAACGCTCGCCATGAGCGAGACTCTCATCGTGGCTCTGCTCGCAGGCGGACTCTTCCGCACCATACAGGCGAACGGCGGCATCGAATGGCTCACGCGGAAGATCGCCCTTCTCGTGCGCGGCCCCCGCACGTGCGAGTTCGGCGTCTTCCTGCTCGTCGCCGCCGTCAACCTCTTCACCGCCAACAACACCGTAGCCATCGTCATCGCCGGCCCAATCGCAAAGACGTGCTCGGATAGATTCCGCGCCGACCCCGCGCGCATCGCGTCAGTGCTGGACACCACCTCGTGCATCGTGCAGGGACTCATCCCCTACGGCGCGCAGCTTCTCATCGCCATCGGAATCGCAAAGGCCGCAAACACCCCCTTCAGCAGCTTCGACCTGATTGCAGGCCTATACTACCAGCACCTGCTTCTGTTTGCAGTGGTCGCCGCAATGTTCATTCCCAGGCGTGGCTCGTGATTCGTGGTTCGTGGTTCGGGATCGTGGTTCGTGGCTCGTGGCTCGTGATTCGTGGTTCGTGATCATTCGTAATTTCTCATCTGCGTATGCGCAGTACTCTGCCAGGCGGTGGAGGAGGAGGAGGTGGCATCGGATGAGTTGGCTGAGGCGGCTGCACGTTCGGCGGCGCGGGCTCTGGAGGCGGCGGAGGTTCAGGAAGCGGCAGAGGAGGTGCAGGCTGCAAGTGGGCATGATGCCGATGAACCGGCTGCCGAGGTGGCGGGGGCGGTGGTGGTGGTGGCTGAGGACGCGGCGGAGCGCTCTGCCATGCTGGTGCAATGGGTTTCGACCATGCAGGTGCCACAGGACGCGACCAGGCAGGCTTGAACTGTCCCCAAGCGCTCATCGCCACGGCAAATCCCATCAATGCAATTACAATCTTTCCGTTCATGACAAACCACCTTTCTTTAAAATTGTCTATTCTACTAGGAGTTTCTGGAACCGCAATCTGACAGTTCTGAAAGTTTAGGCGTCAATCCGTATTTCTCAAAGTCGGTTTTCACGAGACTGCCCATTTCATCATTTCTCCACAAGAACGCGGAAGCCCACGTCATGTACCTTCTGCCAAGTGCGGTACGTGACGCGCGCGGCGAAGGTGGCGTCCTTCGGGCGGCTCCAGCACGAGCCGCCGCGCGCCACGGCACGGTCCCTTTCCGTGTCGGACGTCCACTCCCACACGTTGCCATGCACGTTGCGTAGGCCCCATGCGTTCGGCGCAAACGCGTCCACCGGCGCGCTCACGCGGTAGCCATCGTCGAAACGGATGTCGGCAGGACGCCACTCCGGCACCGCCATGCCCGGCACGTTCGCGCGGAAGCGGTCCTGACGGCGGAACGTCTTGTCCGCAAGGTTCGCCTTCTTCGAGAAGTCGTCGTCGAGCCCGCCCCACCAGAGAACGTTTGTGGACCCCGCGCGCGCGGCCCATTCCCATTCGTCGCCCGTCGGCAGACGTACCTTCTCGCCAGTGCGCTTCGCGAGCGCCGCGCAGAACGCCGCCGCCTCGTCGCGCGACACGCGCACGACGGACTGGGCCGGCTCGTTGAGCGCATAGCCTCGCTCCTGCTCCGTGAACTGCATGAACTCGCCACGTTCAAGGTGGCTATCGTGCGACGGCACAAGGCGACGATACTGCTCGTTCGTGATTTCATCCACGCTTATCCACGCGTCGCGCGCGAATGTCACCTCCCGCCCGAACGCGTTCAAGTAACGCCCGGCAGGCACGATGACGAGCGCAATCGACACACCTCCGCCGAGGTCGAGCGTACGGCGCGCACGGGACGCGCGCCCTACCATGTCCACACGCCCAACGCCGCTTGGGGGTGGCGGTGCCGACGTGTCTCGCGGCAGCGCGGGCGCGGCGATCTGCGCCATGCCGTACGTGCGTTCATGGTCTTCCTCAAGGTTCGCGTATCGGCGCTGGAGATCGGCGCGTCGCGCGGCGAAGTGGTTCACGCGGTTAGTGCCCACAGTCTCGTGCCAGGTGCCGTGTCCCATGCGATTTAGATCAATCCACGTGTTGATGCGGTCCCACGATTCCGCGTCGAGCCGCACGCCGTGGTGTCCACGCTCCAGCATCTGCACGAGCGCGGTGGTGTCCGCCGCCAGGTCACACGGCGTGAGGAGCGCGTTGTCGCCCTCCTGCGTGTGGCTGCGCACGTAGGAGCAGAGTTCGATGTAGCTCGGCGGGAAGAGGCCGTCGTTCAAGTAGTAGACGTCCTTAGACTTTATGCAGATGTCGGGACGGTCTGTTAGGATCGGCTTTGAGAGCCCGCCGCGGAACGCCATGCCGGCGGGCGGCTGGCCCTTGCCGTCGTGGCACTCTATGCAGTAGCGGTTGAGGACGGGCTGCACCTCGCGGCGGAAGTCAAAGCCGCGCTCGGGTCCGTACCAGGGCTTTATTTCGCTTGGCGCACGCTCCATCGCGGCAAGGCGACGGTTCGGCCCCGCGCTCGCCTCGTACTCCTCGTGGCAACCGCTGCAGGAGGCGAGCTCGCCCGGCATCGCCTGCGTCCAGCTGCGCATGAGCTGGAGCGCGCGCCCCTTTTCGTCGAGCGGCTGAATGGAGATCGGCACGTTCGCCGGCACCTTGAAGTAGGCGCTGCCGTCCGCCTCCACCGGCACAGTGCCGAGGATGCGCTTGATGTCCCACGGACCATCCAGCCCGTGGTGGTCGGTCTCGCCGCCCATCCAGCGGTAGGCAAAGGAATAGGTGTAGAGGCGCAGAGCCTTCACCGTGCCGCGCGGCACGCCCTTCAGGCCGGGGCAGTCGTAGACGTCGGTGATCT
>JAFUDL010000023.1 GCA_017459225.1 Kiritimatiellia bacterium | reverse complement strand
TCACCTTGCCCTTTTCGCAGAGCGAGGTGTTCAGGAACGCATCGCGCAGCTCCTGCGTCGTCATCCGCTTGTACTCGTTTCGTCCTACCGTGTAGCGTACTTCCATTCTAATCACCTTTCTTTGAAATGCGTTGCAATATTATACCAAAGTTCATGCGTCTTAACCACCACCGCGGCGCGCCACCTCGGCGTTCGCGCGCAGCCATGGCGCTATGAAGGCGTTCGCCGCCTCCATGCGCTTGAAGTAGCCGTCGAAGTCGAACGCGAGGCGCCGCCATCTAACGACCTTGAGGTGTGTGTCGTAGAGCGCATACACGCTGTGCGGCTCGTTGCGGGGATACCCCACTGAGCCCACGTTCACGATGTACATCTTGCCCTTCTCAAGCTTCAGCTCGTCGGCGCGCTCGGCCACGATATGCCCGCCGGCGTCGATGCTGCACCACATCGAGAAGTGTGTGTGGCCGACGAAGAGGAGGCGCAGCCCCTTCCTGGCGAGCTCTGCGAACGCCATGCGCGCCTCGCTCTCCTTGGAGATGTAGCCGAAGTCCATGGGATGCGCCAGCGTGCCATGCGCGGCGGCGAATGCGTTTCCCGGCGCACGATAGACGTACTTGAGCTCGCGCAGCCATTCCAGTTCGTCATCCGCCAGCTCCTTCGCGTGGCGCGCCACCTGCACGCGCGCCTCCATTCGGAAGTTCCACGTGTCTATCAGGCCCGCCGTCGCTGCGTCGTGGTTGCCCATCAGCGTGACGCCGCATGCCGCGCGCACGCTCTTCACCGCGCCGCGCGGATCAGAACCGTACCCCACCACGTCGCCCAGGCACAGGAACCTCTCTGCGCCATGTTCGCGCGCGTCCGCCAACGCCTTGTCGAAGGCCTGCGGGTTTGCATGAATGTCTGAGAATATCGCGTACAGCATCTTCTCCCTGTCCTTACTTCTGCAGTTCCTCAAGCTCCGTCGCCGCCTTCTCCCAGTCCTCCGTGTAGCGGTCGATCTCGAACTGGAGAGTGCGCACCTTCCTGTTCACCTCCGCGAAGTCTGTGGTGGGCTTCGGGTTGAACAGCTCTTCGCTCGCCGCGTCAAGCGAAGCCTGAAGCTCGTCTATCTTCTTCTCGCAGCGCTCCACTGTTCGCTTTAGCTCCTTCACCCTCGGCGCCACCTTCGCCCTTTCGGCCGCGCGCTGCTGGCGAAGCTCCTTCGATGTGAGGCGTGCCGTCTGGCCGTCTTCTCCGGCGGGGACCTTCGCGGCGTCCTTCTGCGACGCGGCTGGCGCATCGCGGCGCTGCCCCTCATCGCGCGCCGTCTTCTCGCAGTAGTAGTCGTATCCGCCCGGGAACTGGCGTATGCCCTCGCGCGTTATCTCCAACACGGACGTCGCGACCGCACGCACGAACTCGATGTCGTGCGAGACGAGGAGAATCGTCCCCTTGTAGCGCCGCAGCGCGTCCTGCAGAAGACGCCTTCCGTCGAGGTCCAGATGCGTCGTCGGCTCGTCAAGCAGGAGGAAGTTCGGACTTTGCAGGAACAAGCGCAAGAACGCCAGGCGTATCTTCTCGCCGCCGGAAAGCACCCCCACCTGCTTCTCCACGTCGTTCTCGTCGAAACCGAACGCGCCCAGCTGGTTGCGGAAGTTCTTCTCGCCCGAGATGTTCGTGCCCCCCTGCCACGCGTTCTTCGCCACGCGGTACACCGTGAGGTCGGGCGGAATCGTCTCGGCGAGCTCCTGCGAAAGATAGCCCGTCACCACGTTGTGGCCGATCACCGCCTTGCCCGCGGTGGGCTGGCGCGCGCCCGCGATGATGCGCATGAGGGTCGACTTGCCAAGGCCGTTGTAGCCGATGAGGGCCACCTTGTCTCCGCGCGACACATTGAACGAGACGTCGTGCAGCACGTTGCGCACGCCGTCGTAGCTGAAGAACATGTTCTCGCAGCGGAACATCTCGATTCCGGAGGGAGGCGGCTCGGCGAGGCGTATGCGGCCGCTCTGCGTGTAGCGCTTGGGCAGGACGATCCGCGCCTCGTCGATCTTGTCGATGAGCTTCTGGCGGCTCTGCGCCTGCGCGGCCTTCGTGGCCTGCGCGCGGAAGCGGTCCACGAACCTCTGCAGCTGCTCGCGGTGGTGGTCCTGGTTCTCCTTCGCATGCAGGAGGTGCTGGTAGCGCACTTCGCGTTCGTTCATGTACCAGTCGAGATTTCCCTCGTAGCGGGTACATGTGCCCGCGTCCACCTCCACGATGATGTCGGTTAGCGTGCCTAGCAGATAGCGGTCGTGCGAGATGAGCATCAGCGTGCCGCGGTACTGGCGCAGGAACTTCTGCAGCCATGCGACTGCCGGGAGGTCGAGGTAGTTGGACGGCTCGTCCAGAAGCAGAAGATCGGGATTCGACGCTAGCACGCGGCTCAGCTCGGCGCGCATCCGCCAGCCGCCCGAGAAGCTCGCAAACGGCTTCGAGAAATCCTCCGTCGAGAAGCCAAGGCCGCCCAGCGCCACCTTCACGCGCGTCTCGAGGTCGTACCCGCCGAGATGCTCGAACTCGGTCTGCACCTCGCCGTATTCCTTGAGCACGGACGAGTCGCCGGACGACAACCGCTCCTCTAGCGCCATCATCCGCGTCTCCAGCTCGTGGAAGCCCGGTATTCCGCGCATCGAATACTCGAGCAGCGTCTCGCCGGGCGTGTCCGGCTCAATGTGCTGGCGCGTGGAGCCGATGCGCGGCTTCTCCTCGATTATCAGCTCGCCGTGGTCTGGCGAAAGCTCGCCGAGGATGATCTTGAAGAGAGTGGACTTGCCGGAGCCGTTTGGCCCCACCACGCCCACTCTTTCGAGCTTGTTCACCCGGAAGCTCACGCCAGTCAGCACGTCCTGCATGCCGTAGTGTATCGATATGTCCCTGAAGTCTAGCACTTGCCGTCTTTCTTTGGTTGCAAAGAAAATATTGTATCAAATTTCGGCATTCATTTCAGCAGCCAGAGTCCGAATAGGCCGCCGGCCGTGTTGCCCTTCTTCGGCACGAAGCGCACTTCGACGTCTTTCTTGCCTGCCACCAGCTCGGCAGGAATGGGAATCTCGGTGAAGACGAAGGCGGGCTTGTGGTTGTCCACCAGGTTCTCGGTGTGCACCGGCTTTCCGTCCACCAGCACGTCGAAGACGCGCGCCCCGCGCTCGCGGGCGCAGTACTTGGTCACAAGGGTGCGCCCGCCGGGCGCGTCGCCCACGGCAAGGCGGTACGCGAAGAACCCGCCGTCGAACGCGTGCCGCCAGTGGTGCTCGTGGTATTCCCCGTAGAGGCCGGTGCCGCTGTCAGTCTTTTCGCCCGCAAGGCCATGCGCCTTCTCGCTCGTCGCGTCGCCGATGGAGACGGAGTCCACGACGCGCGCCGCGAAGCCCGCCTCCTTCGCGCGCGCCTCGGCGAACGCCTTTTCCGCCTCCTCGTCAGGAAGCATCCAGTACATCGTGTAACGGCTGAAGTGCAGGTCGTATATCGGCTTGAGAAGGATGTCGCTTCCCCTGAGGTGGAACGCGATCGCGCCGCCGATGGTGCGCTCAAGGCAGCTTGCCGGGTCTGCGGCGGCCGAGGCGGGGACGCGCGGAATGGAGACCTGCCGGCCGAGCCTCCAGCTGGACGTCGGCGACGCAGGCGGATGGGCGATGTAGTCGCCCTGCTTCAGACCTTCGCTTCCGAGGTCGCCCACCAGCAGCGACGGGCCGTAGAAGAACGCGATGTACTTCTTCGATCCGGGCAGGAACTCCGCGCGCAGCGACATCGGAAACTCCACGTCGATGCGGTCGCCCGCCTTCCATTCGCGCATGATGGAGACGTAGCCTTCGCCTTGCTGCGGCCGCGAGGCGGCCGCCATGCCGTTCACATATACGGCAAAACCTTTGCCCGCCCAAACAGGACGCCGCACCTTCACAGTGAACTTCGGGTCCTTTCCGACGGCGTCCACCTTGACGCACGTCGTCTCTCCGTACGGGAAGGCCGTCTCCTGGCGGAGCTTCACGCCGCGCGCCTTCCAGTCGAGCGTCGCCGGCGCGAACAGCTGCACGCTCACGGCGCTCTCGTCCGGCGCGTGCGTGAACACCATCTGGCCGTACTTGCCGGGCGCCTCGAAGCCCGTGCCGGTGCAGCACCACATGGAGTCGAACTCGTCCGAATACGTGCGCGACGCGCCCGGCTTGGGCGGCGTGTAGTAGATGGTGCGGCCGAGGATCGGATCGTGCGTGGAGAGCAGGTGGTCGAACAGCACGCGCTCGTAGTAGTCCATCTTGTCGCTCGAAGGCTCAGTCTGGAACAGCGCCTCAGTCTGGCGCAGCATGTTCACGGAGTTGCACGACTCCGGGCCGCCGTTCGCAAATAGCTTCCTCTCGAAATCCGCCTTCGGGAACAGATGCTCGCCGTGCGAGTTGCCTCCGTTCGCCCATGCGTGGTCGCAGATGAACGCGCGGTTCGCGTTGACCATCGCGCGGTGCAGCCTCTCCTCGCCGGTGATCCGATAGACGCGCTCGAAGCCCGTGTACTTCGGAATCTCGTTGTTCGCGTGGTGGAAGCAGAGATGAGCGGCATTTCCGGCGGCGAGCGGCGCGAGCATGCGCTCGTGGCAGAGGCGGCGTGCCCAGCGGCGGTACTTCCCGTCGCCCGTCATAAGGAAGGCCTCCGCGAAGGTCTCGGGCAGGGAGGCGTGTTCGCAGTCGAGCACCTTCTGGAGCTGCGCGTCGTCGAGTTTCTCGACGATCGCGTTGCCGAACCAGTCGGAGAGGCGCAGGAAAACGCGCTTCGCCTTCTCGCTTCCCGTCGCCACATGGATGCGCCAGAGGCCGATGAGCACCTTGTTGAGCGTGTAGATAGGCTCGAAGCGCTTGTTGATGAAGGCGCAGTATTCCGTCTTCGGATTGATCTTGACGTTGATCTTTCCGGACGCTATCTCGTCGAACACCTTTCGTCCGTCTTTCGCGGCAAGGGCATAGCCGTCGCCATGGGCGTTCTGCACGGCCTCCAGCTCGTCGACGATGTAGAGAAGGCGTCTCTTCAGCTCCTCGTCGCCAGTGGCCTCGTATGTCATTGCCGCGCCGGCCATGTAGAAGCCGAGGATGTGTCCGGCAAGGTCGAGCCAGTTCTTGGGCGACTCCCATCCGTTGTACGGCTCGGCCTTGGGCTTGAGACCTGCCTCAAGACGGAAGCGGCTCAGGAGCCGGTCGGGGTCGAGCCGCAGCAGATACTCCCTGTTAAGCTCCTGCTGGGCCTTGAGAGGACCGCCGGTGAGGCGTATGCTAGATATGGGGAACAGGCATTCCCGCGCCTTTGGCAGACCATCCGCCGCCGCGCACACAAACTGCGACGCGGCCACGGCGAAAACTGCGAAACCGAAACTTGACATTTTTTTCATGGCGACAAGTATAGCATATCGCAGCCTATGCCGCAATTCCACAACCTAGAATCGCCATGGAAGGCTGGAGCTATGCACTAGCGCATGTAGAGGAGAGTGCAGCCGGAATACATCAGGCTGAGCGTGTTGCCGCCGCGAACCATCACCTTCCAGCCTCGCGGTAGCACCGTTGTTCGCGGAAAAACGCATTTCTCTGAATGGGCATTGCGGCGCTTCCACTCATCTGCGCCAAAACTAGAAGAGCGTGAGCTGGCCGGGGAGGTCGCTTAGCTTTTTGCGGGGACGGCGCACGATCTTGGGCGCATCGACGTCGAGGTCGTTCGCCTCGAGATTCTTCAGAATCTGGTCGGCACGGTCCACAACGGCCTTGGGAAGGCCCGCCATCGCGGCCACGTGTATGCCGAAGCTCTTCTCCGCAACGCCGGGCGCGATGCGGCGCAGGAACACGATGCGCTCGCCGTCCTGCTTCACGCGCACTGTGTAGTTCTTGATTCCGTGGAACTTCTCAGAAAGGTCGGTGAGCTCGTGGTAGTGCGTGGCGAAGAGCGTCTTGGCCTTAGTCTTCGGATTCTCGTGAAGATACTCCGCAACGCTCCACGCGATCGAGATGCCGTCGAAGGTGGAGGTGCCGCGTCCGATCTCGTCGAGCACGATGAGCGACTGCGGCGTCGCGTTGTTGAGGATGTTCGCGGCCTCCTGCATCTCGACGAGGAACGTCGAACGGCCTCGCGAGAGATCGTCGCCCGCGCCGATTCGCGTGAACACGCGGTCGAGCGCGCCGAGGCGCATCGAAGAGGCGGG
>JAFUDL010000292.1 GCA_017459225.1 Kiritimatiellia bacterium | reverse complement strand
TAAATCGACATCGACTTCACCAAGAATGTCTTTGACGATGTTCTTACCGTTGCCCATCATGGAAGAGCCACGGCCAGCGCCCAGGTCGGTCAGTGTAAGATAAAGTGATTCGAGTTTGTGTATCTGCTTGGCAATACCCTCCACCTGCTCAGGCTGCAATCCAGTATCGAAAGCCTCACGCAACTTTTCGTGAGCCTTCATGATTGCGTCTTCCACTTTCCTGCAAGCGTCTTCGTATGCCTTTTCTCCCTCAATGATAGCCTTCGCCTCCTTGGCTCCGAAGAAATACTCGTCATTTATATCAATGAGACGTTGGTCGTTCACATCGTACCCGAGTCTTGCAATCTCTTCCCTGTCTCTGTAAGCTGGAGATTCTAACACTTCGTCGCCTACGAGATCCTTTTGCTTGGCTTTCGCTCGACGCCGCATGTCGCCAAAGAAGCGGTCGATGTCAGTATTGAACGAACCGAATTGAACGTCTGATGCTTCCTTAACGAACTCTTCATAAGTGCTATACGTCTGGTGAGGATTCCGCATTGTCTGAGCGGCGAACCATTCGCTTGTCGTCTGCTTGTATTCGGCGTTTAACCTCTCTATCTCTGCCTGCAGTTTCTCCACCTCGCTCGTATCCACCTTCGGCTTCACGGGTTCGGCGTGGGCGAGGCTTTCGAGTTTGCCCTTCAGGGTGTCCACCTCCTCGCCCAGTTCCTTTGCCTTCTTCCGCTGCAGTTCCAGGTTGTCGGCCTGCTGCTGTGATGCCTCGCGCAGGGTGTCGGCGTTCTGGCGGCTGACGTTCAGGGGGTCGTGCTCCTCGTCCTTACGACGGGCCAGGGCGTCGCGCTGGGCTTCGAGGGCCTTGACGCTCTTCTCCTGCTTCACGACGGCCTTCTCGCGCTCGGCCACGAGTTCGCGGGTGGCGGCTATCTGCTTCTCCATCTCGGCGCGGTTGGCCTTCAGCTCCTCCTTCTCCTTCTGCAGCGTGGCTATCTCCTGCTCGGCCTGCTCGTGCTGCTGGCGGGCGGCCTCGGCTCCCTCGCGGGTCAGTTTCTTCATCTCCTCGCGGGCGTCGTCGGCATCGACGATGGCTCCCTTCAGGCGCTTCTCGGCGTCGGCCTGCTGGCGCACGGCGTTGTTCACGCGGGTCAGGATGTCGTTGTACTCCATCCACTCGTGACCCATGTGGGGCAGCAGTCGCATCAGTTCCTGTATGCCGTCGGCCTCCTGCTTCAGGTCTTGCGACGAAATCTTGCCGCCCTCGGCTATCGACTTCAGCATTTGCTCGGTGCGCAGTTTGTACTTGGCCAGGTTCTCCAGGTTCTTCTGCTGCAGGGCGTCCAGTTCGGCCATGTTCTTCTCGTAGTTCTCCGAGCCGGGGATGAGCGCCTTCTTGGCGTTCTCGGCGGCGTTGTAGGATGCCTTCTGGAAGGCGGCGCTCATCTGCGAGAGTGAGCCGTTGTTGAAGGCGTCGATGGCGCGAGAGAGGGTGCCTACGCCCTTGGAGAGCGTGGCCATGGCGTTCTCGAACGAGCGCAGTTGCTTCTCCTGGGTGTTGAGCGTCTGTCCGAGTTTGTCGAGTTCGGACTGCGCCACGCCGGTCTTGATGCCCTGGGCGATGGCCTCCTTGGTTTTCTCGATTTCCGTGTTCATGTTCTTGGCCGCCTCACGGAGCGAGTCCATGGCGGGGTTGGCCTTGGCGGCGTTGGCGCGGAAGTCGATGCTGATGATTTCGTGACGTGTTGCCATATATCGTATGTCGTTTTTGTGTTGCTGTTATCGTGAAACCCTGTCGCGGGTGCTGGCCCAGAAGAGGGCGCGGTTGATGGCGTGCTGCCCCTCTACGGTGTTGCCGGCGGCGAAGACCATGTAGGTCAGTCCGGCGAACGAGAAGTACTTGGTGGCGTAGGCGGTGAAGTGCTTGGCCTGCGTGCGCATCTCGGCCACTACGTGCGGGCGGCCCTTCAGCGTTCGGGTAGGTATGGGGATGGGGTTCCACCGCTTGTGGGGGATGGGCGGCACGGGGCCGTTGTAGGGATTGTTGCGCCCGACACCGAGTTCGAGGAACTTGGCGTAGTAGATGTATCGGGCGCGGAACACCTGCTCGTCGCCGCCGCTGGCCGCGAAGGTCATCCAGTAGAGCGAGCGGCGCAACTGCCCCGAGCCTTTCTGGCTGATGACGCGGTCCACGTTGCCCATCGTCCTTTCGCGGGCGATGCGTGGGAAGTTGTTGATCCAGCGCATGATGTGGTCGTCGCGCCAGTTCCACTCCCAGTTGAGCACCCGGTCGCCGTACTTGTCGCCCATCCAGCTCGCGCCCTGTACTTCGGATATGAGGTCTGCCAGATAGTCGGTGTCGTTTTTTTTGTGGGTAAGATAGCGGTATTATGGGTATAAATCAAGGGCAGAAACCCTTTCGGATTCCTGCCCTTTTGAGAGGTCTTGGTCTGGGGACTGCCGTGAGAAAGGGATGCCGTCTGTCCGTGCGGACTCGTGTTTCCAAGCAGAGTCACCGCCCCAGGCCTTGAACCGTGAAAAGCAATTCCTTATTCTTCATTATCCCCGCTGCCGCCCGTGCGGACGGTGAGCGTGGCGCTGGCGGCGGGCATCTGG
>JAFUDL010000291.1 GCA_017459225.1 Kiritimatiellia bacterium | reverse complement strand
TCGATCGAGGAGTGCTATCTCGTGGCGGAGGAGGCGGAGAAGGCCGGCGTGGCCACGCAGGTGACCGCCTCGCCCTGCACGAGCGACGCCGCGTGCCGCACGCGCGAGATCATCGCCTCCGGCATCCTCGGCGACATCATGGAGGCGTACGCCTGGACGCGCCGTCCGGTGTGGCCGCAGGGCATGCCCGCGTACCCCTCGTTCACCACGCCCGTGCCGGGCACGCTCGACTGGGACCTCTGGATCGGCTCGGCCGAGAGGCGTCCCTTCGCCGACAAGTGGCCGGACGACAACCCGATCCCGAAGATGTGCCCCGAGGCCTGGAAAGGCGCGGCCGTGTACCATCCGTTCAACCACCGCGGCTGGTACGACTTCGGCGCGGGCGCGCTCGGCGACATGGGCTGCCACTGGGCGAACACGATCTACAAGGCGCTCGACCTCGACCATCCGTCCATGATCAGCGCGAGCTGCACGCGGCGGAGCGAGGTGGCGTTTCCGCTTGCGAGCGTCGTCACCTTCGACTACCCGAAGCGCGGGAGCTTCCCCGAGCTGCGCTTCACCTGGTACGACGGCCTCATCAAGCCGCCCGTGCCGAAGGAGCTCGCGGGCGCGCCGCTCCCGAAGGAGGGCGTGATGTACGTGGGCACGAAGGCGAAGATGCTCATCGCGATGGAGGGCAAGGACGGCATTCGCATCCTCAACCCGAAGCTCGACGCGCTCGCGAAGACGATTCCCGCCACGCTTCCTCGCCGCGGCGACATCTGGAAGGAATGGCTCGTCGCGTGCAAGGGCGGCGAGAAGGCCGGCTGCGACTTCGACTGGGCCCTGCTCATCACCGAGTTCGTGCTTCTCGGCAACCTCGCCGTTCGCACCGGCGGCTCGGTGGCGTTCGACCCCAAGACGATGCACGTCGCCAACAATCCCGCCGCCGACGCTCTTCTGCGCCTCAAGTACCACAACGGCTGGAAGCTCTAGCGCTTTTCACGGCGTGCCAGATTTGCTATACTAGACGCATCGGAACAAATTCTTTCAGGAGATAAAAATGGCAGACATGGACGGATTCAAGGAGGCCGCGGCGTACGGCCTCGACAAGCCGCAGACGAACACCGCGTTCTTCCTCAAGGGGAACGAGAACAAGGGATGGGGCGTGAAGAACCGCCTCTCGCGCATCTTCAACCCGAAGACGGGCCGCACCGTCATGCTCGCGTGCGACCACGGCTTCATCATGGGCCCCACTAGCGGACTCGAGCGCGTTGACCTCGCGATCAACCCGCTCATCGAGTACGCCGACTGCCTCATGTGCACGCGCGGCATCCTCCGCAGCGTCATCCCGCCCACCATCTCCAAGCCCGTCTGCCTCCGTTCCGATGGCGGCACCACCATCCTCACCGAGCTCAACCTCAACCGCGTCTACGACGTCGAGGACGTCGTGCGCGTGAACGCTAGCGCCATGGCCGTGATGGTGGCATGCGGCGACAAGGCGAGCGAGCAGATCACCACCCACAACCTCGTGCACACCGTCGACATCGGCGAGAAGCTCGGCATACCTGTTCTCGGCGTGACGGCCGTTGGCAAGGACATGGCGCGCGACGCGCGCTACTTCCGCCTCGCCACGCGCGTGTGCGCTGAGAATGGCGCCTCGTTCGTGAAGACGTACTACACCGAGGAGGGCTTCGAGACAGTGGTGGCGCAGTGCCCGGTGCCGATCGTCATCGCCGGCGGCAAGAAGCTGCCCGAAGACCAGGCGCTCGAGCTCGCGTACAGGGCCGTCCAGGCCGGCGCGGCGGGCGTGGACATGGGGCGCAACGTGTTCCAGAGCGCGAAGCCCCTCGCGATGATGAAGGCCATCTCCGCCGTCGTCCACCAGGGCCTCACGGCCAAGGACGCCTTCCAGCTCTACAACGACGAAAAGTAGTCCCACGGCTGCGCGGCGATGTCGCTGAGCCTTCAGTTCCTCGGCACCGGCACAAGCGTGGGCGTGCCGCAGATAGGCTGCAAATGCCCGGCATGCACCTCCGCCAATCCTCGCGACCGGCGGAGGCGCACTGGCGTGTACGTGCGCTCCGGCAAGACCGCCTTTCTCGTGGACACGCCGCCCGAGCTGCGCGAGGCGTGCATCGAGCTCGGCATCAGCAAGGTGGACGCCGTCGTTGTCACGCACGCGCACATGGACCACATAGCAGGCTTCGACGACGTGCGCCGCTTCAACACCTTGAACGGCGGCACCGTGCTCAAATGCCACGCCGCTCCCGAGACCATCGCCGCCATGCGCCAGGTGTTCCCCTACATCACCACAAAGGCGAACACGCAGGGGCTCTTCCGCCCGATGATCGACTTCACGCCCGTCACGCGCGCCTTCCGCATCGGCTGCGTGAAGGTGACTCCGCTTCCGGTGGAGCACGGCGGCCCGCGCACGAACGGCTATCTATTCGAGGCGGATGGCCGGCGCATTGCATACATCTCGGACTGCATCTCGATTCCCGCACGCACCATGGCGAAGATCCGCGACGTTGACGTGATGGTGGTCGATTGCCTGCGCGAGCGCGCCCATCCCACGCACATGAACCTGGAGCTCTCCCTTACGGCGCTCGCCGCCGCACGCGCTCGCCGCGGTTACCTAGTGCACATGAGCCACAGCGTGGTGCATGCAGAATTCTCGAAGCTACTTCCGCGCCACGTGCGCCTCGCCTACGACGGCCTTGTCGTGAAAGTTTGAGAGTTTGTCTTACTCACGAACCACGAGCCACGGACCACGGACCACGAACCACGAGCCATGACAAAAGCCAACTTGAAAATCATAGCCCTAGACCTTGACGGCACGCTTCTCGACTCGCAGAAGCGCCTGAGCGACGTCAACCGCGCGGCGCTCGCGGCGGCGGCGGAACGCGGCGCGCTCGTGGTGCCTACGACTGGACGCTTCTTCGGAATGATGCCGACGGCCGTACGCGATCTTCCGTTCGTGCGATACGCCATCACCATCAACGGCGCGCAGGTGTACGACCGCGAAACCGACGCCGCGATAGTGCGCGAGGAGATTCCGCTTGAAATGGCGCGCGAGGTGATGGCGCTGCTCGACGGATACGACGTGATCTACGACTGCTACCGCTCCAACTGGGGATGGATGAGCGAGGCGTTCAAGGCGAAGGCCGAGGACTACGCGACTGACGAGCACTACCTTCGCATGATACACGAGTTCAGGCGTCCTGTTCCCGAGCTCAAGGCCCATCTCGCATCCACCGCCGCAGATGGCGACGTGCAGAAGATAATGCTCTTCACGCGCCGCGACGCGTCGGAGGGCGCAACGCGCGAGATCGCCGCCGCCGTTTCCGCGCGCTTCCCCGAGGTGAAGGTGACGAACAGCACCTGGAACAACCTTGAAATCAACATACGCACTGCGCACAAGGGACGAGCCCTCGCGCGCTTTGCGGAGCATCTTGGCCTTTCGCTCGCCAACTGCATCTCGTTCGGAGACGGCGCGAACGATCTCACCATGGTCGAGGCGGCGGGCGTGGGCGTGGCGATGGCGAACGCATGCCCCGAGGTGCTCGCGGCGGCCGACTACGTGACGGCCTCGAACGACGAGGACGGCGTGGCCGCCGCGCTTAGTCACTTCGGGCTTTGAAATCGAAGGGCGAATTGTGCTATAATAATGTCAACAGCCAAACCCAGAAAAGGAGATTGACATGATCAAGAAGAGAGAATGCCTCGTCTGCGCCTCGGCGCTTGCGTTGGGCGTGTTTGCACAGGTTGTGCAGCAGCCCGTCGTTGTGCAGCAGCCCGTGGTGACCCAGCCGGTTGTCACCCAGCCCGTGGTTACGCAGCCGGTAGTGACGCAGCCTGTGGTCACGCAGCCCGTGGTGGTGACTGGCCCTGCAGGACGCGTGCTGCCGCCCGGATACATGTGGTGTTCGAAGTGTGGCGGCGATGGTTACAACCGCACCTGGTACGGATGGCCCAAGAAGTGCCACATCTGCGGCGGCGACGGCATACGCCGTCTGTCTCCTCCGCCCCCGCCTCCGCGTCCCATTGTAGCGCCGCCCCATGGCCACCACGGCACCAAGACGATCAACCAGGCCATTCACGAGGCGCATGCGCGTCCCGCACCCAGGCCGGCGCCCAAGCCTGTTGTCAAGCCCGGCCCCAAGCCCGGTCCCAAGCCTGCTCCCAAGCCTGGCCCCAAGCCTGGTCCGAAGGGACCTGGCCATCGCTAGTGCATTCACGCTCGCGCGCATGACGTGCGCGTGTGCGCTCGGGCGCACGCATCGCGAGATTCTCGATGCGTACGCCGCGGGTGCGGCGCCGGGGATGCTCGAGATTTCGGGCGACATCCCCGGCCGTAGCATCTTTTTCGGCATGGTGCCGGGAGAGCTGCCGCGCATTGACGAGAAGGAGTTCGACATGCGCACATGCCGGCTTCTTCTGCTTGCCGTGGAGAGTATGCGAGCCGAACTTTCTGCGCTCGTGGCGAAGCACTCTCCCGAACGCGTGGCGGTGGTGCTTGGAGCCTCCAACACCGGCATCGACGAGGCGCAGAGCTATGTGGACGGATGGCTTTCCGCAGGCGCCGATCCTGCGGCGATGGGGATGGAGTTCTCGCAGATAGAGCTTGGCACGCCGGCCGACTATCTCGCGCGCGTTCTTGGAGTGAAAGGGCCTGCGTACACAGTCTCCACCGCGTGTAGTTCGAGCGCGAAGGCGTTCGCGAGCGCGAGAAGGCTCATCGAGATCGGCGCGGCCGACGCCGCGGTGGTGGGCGGCATGGACGGAAGGTGCCGGTTCGCGATGAACGGCTTTCATGCGCTAGGAGCGCTCGCGCAGGGGCGGTGCCGTCCGCTCGCGCCCGACCGCGACGGAATCAACCTCGGCGAAGGCGTGGCGCTGTTCACGATGGAGAGGTTGGAAGATGCGCATGTGGACGGAGTGATGCTTGCGGGATGCGGCGAGTCGAGCGACGCATATCACGCAACCGCTCCTGATCCTGAGGGACGCGGCGCCGAGACCGCGATGCGGTCCGCGCTTGATGATGCAGGGATTGGTTCGGAGGACGTTGGGTACCTCAACCTGCACGGCACGGGCACGCAGGCTAACGACGAGATGGAGATGCGCGCGGTTGGAAGGGTGTTTGGTCCATCGCCGCGCGCGAAGGTGGAGTCCACGAAGAATCTCACCGGGCACTGCCTTGGCGCTGCCGGCGCGGTGGAGGCCGCGATATGCTGGCTGCTGCTCGAAAGCGGCAGCGTGGATGGTGCGGCGATGAGCAATTCGTTCGCCTTTGGCGGAGCGAATGCGAGCGTTGTTCTCGCGAAGGGGGGCGCATGGGCGAAGGCGCTGTGAAGTGGAGTCTCGAGGAGCTGTTGCCGCATCGCGAGCCGATGATGCTGATCGAGTCGGTGGAGGCGTTCGAGCCGGAGGCGCGGCGGTTGACGGCGCGCGTGAGGGTGACGCCCTGGCAGATCACGCTCTTCGGCAGTGCGAGCGGTGTGCCGAACTGGGTGGCGATCGAGTACATGGCGCAGACGTGCGCGGCGCTCGCAGGGTGCTGGGATCGCCATGTGGCGCCCGAGAAGCCGGTGCGTCCTGGCCTTCTGCTGGGCGCGCGTCGGCTCGAGCTGAAGATCGACCGCTTCGAGCCGGGCGGTGTGTACCATGTGACGGCCGAGGACGTCTTCAGCGATGCGGATGCGGCGTCGTTCGAATGCTCGATTCGCGACGACGCGGGATGCGAGGTGGCCAAGGCCACTCTCAACGCGTATCGTCCGCCGGACATGACTAAGTTTCTAAAGGAGCAGATGGAGCAATGAAGCGCGTCATCGTGACAGGATCATCCCGTGGAATCGGAAGGGCGGTGGCGCTGCGCCTCGCCCGCGACGGCTTCGCCGTGACCGCGCACGCCGTGCGCAATGCCGATGCCGCACGCGAGGTAGCTGCGGAATGCGCCCGAATCTCGGGCCAGCCCGAGCAGCCGGCGCTCGTCTTCGACCTTGCAGACCGCGCGGCCGTGACGGCCGCGCTCGAGGCCGACATGGCGGAGC
>JAFUDL010000290.1 GCA_017459225.1 Kiritimatiellia bacterium | reverse complement strand
TCCCCGCGCACCCTGAAGCCGACGTCGCCGCGCGCAATTATCTTCTGCACCGCTGGAGCTTCAACGGATCGCTCCTGGACACCGCAGGCGGCCGCACTGCAGCGTTGTACGGCAGCACAAGGCCCACCTTCAACTCCGCCACGAACTCAATAGTGTGCGCGGGCGGATCGAAGGGAACGTCGTGGATCGATCTCGGCGCGAACGTAATGCCCGCCGACGGTTCGCCCTTCACGATCGAAATCTGGGCCACGCACAACGCGCGCCAGAACTGGAGCCGCGTGTTCGACTTCGGCAGCAGCACCACCGACTACATTCTCATAGCCTGGACGAGCGGCACCGACATCAACAAAGACGCAGTCTGCATCAAGCAGATCGGCGGCGACGTGACAGGCAAACTCGCCCCCTTCACGCTTGGCACGGAATTCCACATCTCGGCCGTGTTTGCCCAGGCGTCAGACGGCACATGGAACGCCACATTCCGCAAGAAGAACGCGCGCACCGGCGTCACGATGGGATCCTGCACGATCAACTCCGGCACGACCGGATGGTCCCCAATGGCACAGGGCCAGGCCAACTGCTGGCTCGCGCATTCGCAGTACGGCGACAACGACGCCTCGGCCGCGTACAACGAAGTGCGCGTGTGGAACGCCGCGCTCTCCGACGCGCAGCTCACCGAGAACGCGCGGCTGGGTCCCGACCAGCTCCCCGCCCTCGACAACGGCGACAACGAGGAGGGCGGCGTTCTGGACGCCGTATACGCGGCGTACATGGTGGACGACTGCGCGGCGGTGTACCTGAACGGACGCGAGATCCACCGCTCCGCGCGCACGCCCGATGACGCGCTCACGGAAAGCTCACTCGCCACGACGCACGCCCCCCAGAATACTGAAGGCACTTTCACGGAGTTCTTCCAGATCGATCCTTCGCTGCTCGTATCCGGCACGAACACGATTGCGGTGGAAGTGCACCAGAACGTGGCCACTAGTTCGGACATCGAATGGGGAATGCTCATCACGGCAACGAATTCGGTGCTGGGCGTGGCGCAACCGGGACAGTACCAGACATCGCCGGACGCGCCGGACGGTCTGCCGCCGAACGTGCCTGAGTCGGCGCCATTGCCCAGCCACGGCCACGACGACGTGCGCCTGAACGAGTTCATGGCGCAGAACGCGCTGTTCGTGAATCCACTCACCGGCGCGATGGACGACTGGCTCGAGCTGTACAACAACGGCACGAACCTCGTGTCGCTCGCCGGATGGGTGGTGACGGACACGCTCGACAGTGCGGAGCCTCCCGTTCCAAGCGCCAAGTCGTCCAAGGCCCTCACCATCCCGCGCGGCGTGCATCTCGCGCCCGGCGAGGCGCTGCGCATCTGGACGGGCGCGAAGAACTCCGAGACGCTGCCCTTAGATCCGCTGAACCTGCAGGCGCCTTTCGGCCTCGGCAAGAGTGCGGATACGATCTACCTCTTCGACCCCGCGACGAATCTCGTGGACAGCATCGCCTATTCAACTGCGCAGACCGACGTCGCCAGCATGGGCCGCTGGCCAAACGGATGGGGCGATTGGACCGTCTTCGCCGCTCCAACGCCGGGCGCTCCGAACCATCCTTCACGCTTCGCCACGGTGAACCTGGCGGGCGCCGCGAGCCACACGATTCGTGCGGCATCGCCATTCACTTCCACGACATCCCTCACGGACGGCAACGCGGCGACTTTTGCGCTGCGCGGCGAAGCTGCAGACGGCGAAGTGCCTGCGGGGCTTGCCGTTGACGCAACGGGCACGCTCTCGTGGACGCCCTCCGAAAGCCAGGCTCCCGGCGTGTACCGCCTCTACCTCTGCGCCATTGCCAACGGCGCCATGACAGACGCCCTTCCGCTAACGTTCACGGTGCTTCCGCCAATCGCGAGCACGCTCGTGGCCGTGGGGCTTGAGGCCAACGATCTTTCATCCGCACGCTCGCTCTCGCTTTCCTGGCAGGGCGCGCTTGGCGCCACGTACGAAGTCGAATGGTGCACCGACCTCACCGAGGGCAACTGGCAGCCATTCCCAGGAACGGGCACTATTCAAGGCGAAGACGAGCCGATGAGCGCCGTGCTAGATTTTGCACTTCTGGGCGACTTCCCGCCCCGCGCCTTCTTCCGCGTGAGGGAGACGAAGTGAAGGTGCCTGGTGGCGGCGCAACCTCCTCGACTGCTACTTCGCTTCCGGCAGGCGCCGGGAAAAGGCGAGTTTGTTGCGCTCTGAAGTGGCACGGAAGCCGGTGACTTTGTCGATCATAACCCAGTTGGCGCCGTCGTTGGATCCGAGGAGACGCCAGGCGCCGGGATCGCGGTCTTCAAAGTCGTTCGCCGTGTACCACCTGTAGCCGGAAAGCTCAGTCGGCGAGGCGAACTTGAACTGCAGCCATACGGCGGCGCGAAGCTCGGGCTTTGCATTGTGCTCGGCCCTGAAATCCAGCCACTTGGTTCCGACGTCGCCGTCAATGGCCCGATCAGGCGTTTCGCCATTTCCGAACTTCCTGCCGCCGCTACCGTTGAAGCCAATCTCGAATTTTCCGGCAGGAATCACCTTGCACTTTGAATCGAGCAGCTCGATTTCGGAAAGCTGCATGCAGTCGGCCGGGCGCTTCGTGCGGTCAACGCAGAAACGGTAGTACTTGAACGGCCCGTCCCCCTGGCTCTTCCACTCCTTCTCGATTTCCTTGACCGTCTTGCCGGTGCGCTTCTTCCAGTAGGTCTCTTCGTCATACTTGCCCTGACGGCAGAGCGCGTTCAGCTCCTTCACGACGCCGGGGTATTTCGTTTCGACAAAATTGAGGAAGTTTGCGGACACGCGATAGGATTGGTTGTAGCGCACCTCGGAGGAGCCTAGAATCAAGTCGCATCCATGCGCTTCAGGCTCGTAGAGATAGAACCTGACGTAGTCGGCAAGTCCTTCGGCAAGCCAGCCCGGAGCTTTGCGATACCCGCCCTGGACAATGTGGAAAAGCTCGTGTATCGTGCAGCCGACATCCGTGGGGTTGCTGTTGATCCACTCGCGGTCCAAGGTCACGCGGTTCCCCGCCGCATACGCCGGGCAGCCGATCCTCTCCTTGAAGCGGAATCTGACTTCCCTGCTCGGGCTCCAGCCTTCCGACGGGAACATCTCGACCAGCTTCGGATACCATTTGCGGATGAGCGGTGCAAGATTCTGCCTGGTCCATGCGGCAAGTTCGGGGGCGCCAGTCGTGTCGAAGACGTATTCTAACTTTGAGGTGCCTCCAACGAAGTCGAGCGTGCCGCCCTTCATGATCTCGCCGTGGGTGATCATGACGCCGTCCATCTTGCGTCCGTTGAACTGAACTGCCTTTGAAGCCTCGCCTGGCAGTTCGGACGACACCCGGAACCGCTTGCCGCCGCCTACGTCGATGGATATCTCCTCCATCTGCGCTTCGCCAAGCACATATTTGCCTCCGCACGGATCGAACGGATAGAAGCCCAGCGTGCTGAATATGCACCACGCGCTCATCTGCCCGCAGTCGTCGTTTCCGCAAAGGCCCGTAGGAGTGGTCTGGTACTGCGTGTCCATCACCTCCCGTATATACTGGGCGGCGAGGTCGCGCCTGCCGAGCAAAGAGAAGAAATAGATGTTATGGTGGCTAGGCTCGTTGCCGTGGCAGTACTGCCCGATAAGACCGGTCACATCCGGCGGCGCATCGGAAAGCTTGCTGGGGTCTTCGTTGAAGAGTCCGTAAAGCCTCTTGAGCGCGGCGTCCTTGCCGCCAAGCAGCTTGACGAGAAGGTCAGGATCCTGCATGACATGCCAGTTCCAGTGGAATGCGTTGCCCTCCGTGTAGTGGTGATGGCCTTCGCCGTGGATTCTGTAGGGATCAAACGGTTCGCGCCATCTGCCCTTCGAGTCGCGGGCGCGTATGAAGCCGGTCTTCGAGTCGTAGCACTTCGTCCAGGTGCGCGAACGCTCAAGGAAGAACTTCTCGTCCTCTTTTCTGCCGCCGAGCTTCTTGGCCATCCGGTAAGCGCAGGCATCGTCGTAGCAGTTTTCGAGCAGCCACGACACCGATTCGTTCTTGATGAAGTCGCAGGGATAGTAGCCGTACTTGTCGAGGAGCTCGTACCGCGCAATCCATCTGCCGCGGTTCTCCCTCAGCGTCTTGCGCACGCAGTCGAACGCCTTCTCCCAGTCCACGCCCTTGAAGCCTTTCATATACGCATCGACAATCATGGGCACTGAATGCACGCCGACCATGCACTGGTTGTCCTTGCCCCAGAGGGTCCATACGGGGAGGTGGCCGTTTTTCTCGAAGTGCCACAGCATCGAGTTGATGAACGCGGGCACGTATTCGGGGGTGAGGATGGTGTAGAGCGGACCCGCCGCGCGATACGTATCCCAGCACGAGAACGTGGAATAGAGATCGGGTTCGTCAACATCAGAAATCGTGTTCGGCTGGAAGCAGAGGTGGTAGAGCGAAGTATAGAGTGTCTTTAGCTGGTCTCTGGTGCCCTTCGCCTTTACGCGCTCGAGTATCCTGCGCCAGGCGGCGCGGTTGGCGGCAAGCACTCCGTCGAAGTCCCAGCCCGGCACCTCCTTGTCGATGTTGCGGCGCGCGCCCTTGGCGGAGGTGCGCGACAGCGCGACCTTGAGGTAGATGACGTTGTCCTTGTCCGCATCGAATTCGTACGCGCAGATCGGCACTCTGCCCTTCTCCGCCCTGGCCTCTCTGACGACGCGCGCTCTCGTGGGCTCGGCAGAGACCTCCCAGGCGAACCAGTACTCGTGGCCCGGCCAGCCGTGGCGGTCGACGTGTCCCGAAACGCGCCTATCCTTCATCGTGGCGATTTCTGCGGACTTTGTCCTGGAGAACGACCATGACGGATCAAACAGGAGCGACGCCTTCTTGCCCTTCGGGAACGTGAAGCGGAAGAGCGACACATGCTTCGTGCACGTCGCCTCCACCTTCGTTCCGCATTCAAGCGTGGCGCTGTAGTATCCCGGCGACGCCTTTTCCGTAGCCTTGTCGAAGCTGGCAGAATAGTCGCGCCTCAGCGCATCGTCAGGGTCATCGGCCGAGGGCATGAATCCAAGGTCGGTGAACTCAGAACAGCCCGTCCCGCTCAGATGGTTCTGGGAGAAGCGCCTGATGCGCTTGTCGCCGTACTGGTAGGCGGAGCAATGTTCCCAGCCGGAGTGGCTGGTGTCAGGGCCAGGCTGGACCATACCGAAAGGATACGCGGCCGCCGGAGTGGTGTGGCCCGTCCCGCCGGAGCCGATGAACGGATCGGCGAACGCAAGCACGTCTTCTGCCCATTTCGCCTTCTCCGGTCCCTCGGCGGAATCGACTATATACGACACCTTAGCGGTCAATTCTCCAACGACAACAATGCCCACCACAAGAGCCCACAATCGCGCCCAGCAAAGACAACTCGGCATTTTACAGGCCCGTCCGCGTTTTTCATTAATTATCGTTTTCATTCGTTCTCCT
>JAFUDL010000289.1 GCA_017459225.1 Kiritimatiellia bacterium | reverse complement strand
CATCGTATGCCGCCTTGAAATCGACGTTGTTGTATCCGGCGCATCGCATGGCGAGAACCTTGATACCGCGCTTCACCAGCCCTTCCACAACGGCGCGGTCAATCTCGGCATTCACGAACGCGCAAGCAGCGTCGCATCCGTCGGCGAGCGGCAACGCCGCCGACGTCAGACGAGTCTCGAAGTATCGGATGTCGTATCGCCCGTTGTTCAGCTTGTCGAACGACTCCTTGTCATACGGCTTCGTGTCGAAAAACGCAATCTTCTTCATAGTGCAATGCTCCTTGTTATTTTGTCTCCAACGCCTCTTCCGCCGCGAGGACAGCGTTGCGGACGCAGTTCTCGCAACTGCACAGGATCTTGCCTGTTCCGATGCCCTTGAGGTCGCGGCAGATCGTCGCGCCGCAGAGTTCCTTAAAGCGCGGCAGTATCTTGCGCGACAACGACATAGTGCCATTCCCGCCAGTACGGAGTCCCGCGACCACGATCGCCCCAGCAAGCGCACCGCAGGTTCCCTCCATCGTCCCCATGCCGGAGCCGAATCCAGCGGAAAGCTGCATGAGTTTGTCCACCGGCATGTCCAGCGTATCGGCGAAGGCTCGCACGACCGCCTGGCAGCAGTTCATCTCGCGCTTCAGCTGCGCGGCGTATTCCTGTCTTTCATGTGTCGTCATTTCAGCTCCTTTCAGCCAACGAGGAGTTTCATGTCGTCGTCCACCGATCCGATGCCGGCGATGCCGAAGTTCTCGACGAGCACCTTGGCGACGTTCGAAGAGAGGAACGCCGGGAGGGTAGGGCCAAGATGGATGTTCTTCACGCCAAGGTAAAGGAGCGCCAGCAGGACGATGACGGCCTTCTGCTCGTACCATGCGATGTTGAAGGCGAGCGGCAGCTTGTTGATGTCGTCAAGGCCGAAAACCTCCTTGAGCCTCAGTGCGATGAGCGCTAGCGAATACGAGTCGTTGCACTGTCCGGCATCGAGGACGCGCGGAATGCCGCCGATGTCGCCCAGATCCAGCTTGTTGTACTTGTACTTTGCGCATCCCGCCGTGAGAATCACCACATCCTTCGGCAATGCCTTGGCGAACTCGGCATAGTAGTCGCGGGACTTGTGGCGTCCATCGCAGCCCGCCATCACCACGAACTTCCTGATCGCACCCGACTTCACGGCCTCGACGACTTTCCCGGCAAGCGCGAACACCTGTTCGTGCGCGAACCCGCCCACGATCTTGCCGGATTCGATTCCCGTCGGCGGCGGACATTTCTTCGCCTGCTCGATGAGCGCGGAGAAGTCCTTTTGCTCGCCGTATTCTCCGTCGATATGGCGGCATCCTGGGAATCCCGCCGCGCCGGTCGTCCAAAGCCTGTCTTTGTAGGATGCGGCAGGCGGCACGACGCAGTTCGTCGTCATCAGGATCGGGCCGTTGAACTTCTCGAACTCCTCCTTCTGCTTCCACCACGCGTTCCCGTAGTTGCCTGCGAAGTGCGGATACTTCTTGAAGGCCGGATAGTAGTGGGACGGAAGCATCTCAGAATGTGTATAGACATCGATGCCCGCCCCGGCCGTCTGCTCAAGCAGCATCTCAAGGTCTCGCAGATCGTGGCCTGAAATCAAAATGCCGGGATTCGCGCGAACGCCGATATCGACCTCCGTGATCTCTGGGTTGCCGTAGGCGGATGTGTTCGCCTTGTCGAGGAGCGCCATGCCCGCGACGCCGAACTTGCCGGTTTCAAGGGCAAGAGCGATGAGATCGTTTACCGAAAGCGAATCGTCAAGCGTCGCCGCCAACGCGCGTTGGATGAACGCATCGACATCCTCGTCATCCTGCATGAGCGCATTCGCGTGTTTTGAGTAGGCGGCAAGCCCCTTAAGACCGTAGGTAATCAACTCGCGCAAAGAGCGGATATCCTCGTCGGTGGTCGCGAGAACGCCGACCATATCCTTTGTGCTCTTTGTGTCCTTTGTGGCTAATTTGCCCCGCATGGTCTTCGTCTTGGCTATCGCGGCCTTGATTGCATCGGCGTCGAAATTCGCGTTCGTGATGGTGATGAAGAGATTGACCGTCACGAGGTGGTTGATATCCTTGTCGACCGGCTTGCCATCCTTACGCAACGCTGTCGTGACTTGCGAGAGACGCTTCGTCTCATAGACCAGTTCATCCTGCAACGCAGCGACGTCAGCCGTCTTGCCGCACACGCCGCATACCGTGCAGCCCTTGTTTCCTGCAGTCTCCTGGCATTGCCAGCAAAACATCTTCTGTTCGTTCATTTTCAAATTCTCCTGTTTGAAGTGATGAAATTCTGCGCGTTATTCCGTTTCCCTTATTGCGGCCACGGGGCATCCCTCGATAGCCTGCTTTACCGACTCGCCGTTTGCGTCGGTCGTGTCCGAGACGGCCTCCGCCTTGCCGTCCGCGTTCATTGCGAACACGTCAGGCGCGATGCTGGTGCAAAGGCCGCAGCCTATGCACAGTTCATGGTCAACATACGCTCTCATCTTGATTCTCCTTATCTTATGTCAATCCAATGTCAGCAGCAAAGCCATCTTGAACGGCTTTTCGGCGCGGACCCAATGTGCGCCGTTCTTGGCGAACGCGAAGTTCTCCCCCGCCTTGATGGTGTGTTCCTTTCCTGTTTCGATTTCCGTATAGACGATGCCCATCTCGGTCTTGACGCCCAACGGCTGGCCGACAGGCGTGACGAAAGCATCTCCCTTTGCGATCTTTGCGTTCTTTGCGGCTAAGACCTCTCCCTCGCCGTCGATGACTATCCAGAGTTTATGGTAGTCGTATGTTTCGGGGCTGATGTCCGTACCGGCCGAAAGGGCGAAATGGGAGATTCTACGCCCAGCGACTTCGGCAACGGCCTTCGAGACCGTGCAGCCCTCGACCGGCGCATTCTCCGCCGCTATCGAGAAAACCCCTCCTTTGCGCTCGTTCATGGCGTCTCCTTCACGAATCGATTATCCGTCCGTCGAGCGAGATTGTCACGACCTGCCAAGGGATGAACTTGCCGCTTGCCTGCAACGCCTTCTTCGCGGCCATCTCAAGCCCGCCGCAGCATGGAACCTCCATGCGCACAATGGTGACGGACTTGATGTCGTTCTCGCGCAAGATCTCCGTCAGCTTCTCCGAGTAGTCAACAGGATCGAGCTTTGGACAGCCGACAATCGTCACCTTGCCGCGCATGAAGTCGTGGTGGAACGCGGCGTATGCGTAGGCTGTGCAGTCGGCGGCGATGAGCAGCTTCGCGCCGTTGAAGAACGGGGCCATGACCGGCACCAGGCGAATCTGGCATGGCCATTGGGCGAGCTGCGACTGAGAAACTGCTGTTCCAGGTGCTTGGGCTGCGGCGGGTTCGGTCGAGCGGTTGAACTGGCGCATCGCCTTGCCGGGGCAACCTCCTGGTAGAGGCACATGCTGGGTAGATGGAGATGGTGATTCGGTAAGTTTTGGTTTAGCCATGGCAGATTCAACTCCTTTCAACTTTTCAACTTTCAACTTTTCAACCGCTTCGGCGTCGTATGCGGCAGCCTCGCGCTCGACGATTTTGATCGCACCGGCAGGACATTCAGGCAGACAGTCGCCCATGCCGTCGCAGTAGTCGTCCTTGACGAGCCTTGCCTTTCCGTCCACCATCGCAATCGCGCCCTCGTGGCAGGCGTTTGCGCACAGTCCGCAGCCCGTGCATTTCGTTTCGTCAATCTCGACAATCTTTCTTTTCATGTCTTTTGCCTCCGTTTCCTGTTGACGGCGCGTATTATATCAAAACCGATTTGGGAAATATGTTGGCGCGCCAACATTCCGTTAAATTATGATACAATATCCGCCATGCAACAGGAATGCACATATCTTGCGACGCTGGCCAAGCGGTCGCCGCTCTTCGACGGAATCGGGATAGACAATCTTTCTGCGCTCTTCTCGTGCCTTGGCGCACGGCGTGTGCGCCTTGCGAAAGGCGAACCCCTCATGCGCACGGGCGAAAAGGCAGATCGCTTCGGCATAGTCCTTTCCGGCTCGCTTGCTGTCTCGACATACGATACAGACGGCAAGCGGACGCTGATCAAGCTGATAAAAGCGCCGGAAGTCGTCGCCGCTGCGCAGGCGTTGTCGGGCACGGACGTGATCAGCGTTGACGTGGAGGCAAGCGAGGACAGCGTAGTGCTGTTGCTTAAGGCCGCACGCATCGTCACGCCGTGCGAAAACGCCTGCGCGTTCCACGCCCGCCTCGTCAGGAACATCATGCGCACGCTCGCAGCGAAGACTCTCGAACTGAACCGCAAGATCGAGATCCTGTCGCATCGTTCCACCCAGGATCGGCTGATGGCCTATCTGCGCGCAGTGGCGCAGCAGAAATGTACAGTAGAATTCGACATTCCATTCGACCGTCAGCAGCTCGCGGACTACCTCTGCGTCGAGCGAAGCGCGCTTTCTGCGGAAATCAGCCGACTAACCAAGCTCGGCCTCATCACATCGCGGAAAAACACCTTCACCATGTGCAGAAAATAACCAACGCTGTACACCCTTTTGTGGCCGCACACAAATCCCCACCTCTGACTAGTCGAACTGTTTCTTCAGCATGCGGGCAACATTTCACATTTTCTGTTTTTGTATGGGCGCATCTGCGAAATTCACCGCCGAGCCTTCTGATGATTGGAAACAACTATTTGAAACAACTTACCTTTGGCGCACGGGCTAACTCGCCCGTGCCCACTTGACGATCCTCAAACTGTCACGATTCTGATTGTTCAAGGTGCGCCCTCGGGATAATGTTGTTATTGAAAGTTGTCATGGTTGTTTCCAAATCCCAATACGAGTGGGTAAAAACGGAGATGCGCCCTTTTTGTATGCTTTTTATCCTTTATATTCCACAAACGCCCAAAATGTGCTATACAATTTCCGAACTGCAAAATCACTTAACAATTTAAGCGAATTAGCAGATGAGAAAAGTGAGTATAGTAAGAGATTCGTACGTTGAGACGTTGCTTGCTCGGCGCATGAACGGCAAGAGACGCTTTCGTTGCGCAAGACCGGTGACTTTTTCAAGAAGATCGTCATCACAGATGGCTACGACGAGGCGCGTTCGGATGCAGACGGCATCATTCGCGTCGGCGTGATACCGTTCATGCTGGACGAAACAACCCTCAAGAGGCTCTAATTGGCGGCACCCAGGCGGACGCAGATCCACCAGAGTATAGATTTAGTTTTTCCTGCCTTACTTTGTCGCCTCGGCGTAGGCGGCGTCATCCACCGGTTCGCACCATTCGTTCGACTGCTCCGTGCCAGGCACTTCGAGGGCGATGTGCTGGAACCAGCTGTTCGGCGCCGCGCCGTGCCAGTGCTTGACGTTCGCGGGGATGTTCACCGTGTCGCCCTTCCTGAGACGGCGCGCCGGCTTGCCCCATTCCTGGTAGTAGCCCTCGCCCGCCGTGACGATGAGCATCTGCCCGCCGCCCGTCTTCGCGTGGTGGATGTGCCAGTTGTTGCGGCAACCCGGCTCGAACGTGACGCCGAACGCCGGAACCTGGTCGAGCGTGAGCTTGTGGAGGTAGCTGTTGCCGATGAAGTACTTGGCGTACGCCGTGTTCGGCTCGCCCACGGGAATCGGCGACCAGTCAGTTGGGAGGGCCGCGCTTGTCGCGGCCACCTGCACGCGCCGCACAATCGCCTGCGCCTGCGCGTCGGTGATGCCGTTCAGCTTGCCGATGGCGATGTGCGCCTTCAGCTGCGGTTCCGTCTCGGGACGCGCCGCGAGCGCGGCAATCGTGACGATCTCGCGCGTGCGCCAGTCGACGTTGTCGCGCGCGAAGATGTCGCCGAAAAGGTGCGTCTTCAGGTATTCGTCGAGTTGCGGATGGAAGTCGAAAAGCGCCCCCTTCACCGGCCCGCCGCAAAGCTTCGTCTGGTTCGCCGTGCCTAGCTCCAGCGCCTTGCCGCCGAGCGAGCCGCGCGGCATGTCCGCCGCGGAACCTTCCGTCGGCTTGACTTCGTCCGCAACCTTCATGAGCGTTCCCGCCGCGTTGAGCGCGCGCGGGAAGCCGCAGTAGGCATAGAGCTGCCCGACAAGTTCCTTCGCCTCGTTGAGCGTAAGCCCCGCGCCGAACCCCGCCTTGAACGCCGCGCCAAGCTTGTCCTGCTCGCCCCGCGCCGTCCACGCGCCGATATCGACGATCATGTTTTCCTTTGCCGTCAATTCTGCGGCATTTGCCATGATTGCACTGGCCATTGCCATTCCTCCAATGATGAGTTTGTTCATTTTATTTCTTTCTATTATCGGGTACATTTTTCTCAAGCAAAGGCGCAGCCTCACCCGAACACGCGCTTCTGCTGTTCGGCGTCGTAGCGGTCGCCGATGACGGGAATGGCCTCGACCGCGCGCTCGAGTTCGGCGATGTCACCGGCGGAAAGCGTGAAGTCAAGCGTGTGCAGGTTCTCGTAGAGGTGCGCCTGTTTCGTCGTGCCGGGAATCGGGACGACGAACGGCGCCTTAGAGAGGAGCCACGCGAGCGCCACCTGCGCGGACGTCATGCCGCGCGTGCGCCCAAACCTCTGCAGCACGTTCACGATGCGCGTGTTGAGGCGCAGTGCCTCAGGCTGGAAGCGCGGAAGCGTCTGGCGATTGTCGTTCGCCGGTTCGAACTGCGTGTACTCGTTGATGTCGCCGCCGAGGAAGCCGCGGTTGATCGGGCTGTAGGGGACGAATCCGATGCCCAGCTCGCGGCAGACGTCCAGCACGCCGTTCTTCTCCACGAGGCGGTGCATGAGGTGGTATTCGCTCTGGATCGCCGTGAGCGGGCAGACCGCGTGGGCGCGGCGGATGATGTCCGTCGACACTTCGCAGAGCCCCCACCGCTGCACCTTCCCCTCGCGGATGAGATCGGCGATGCACCCGGCCACGTCCTCGATCGGCGTGTCGCGGTCGAAGCGATGCTGGTAGAAAAGCGGGATGGAGTCGAGGCGCAGGCGGCGCAGGGATTCCTCGCAGTAGCGGCGCACGATGTCTGGGCGGCTCGTCTGGCGTCCAGTCGCCTTGCCGTCCACGATCTCGTGCCCAAACTTCGTCGTGATGTTGATCCGTCCTTTGTACGGCGCGAGGGCCTCGCCCACAAACAATTCGTTTTCGAGCGGACCGTACACGATGGCCGTGTCGAACAGCGTCACGCCGCAGTCCACGGCCCGGGCCAGAAGCCTCGACATCTGCTTCTTGTCGGGATGCTGCGACCGGTTGTACGTGAGGCCCATGCAGCCGAATCCGAGCGTCGATACGGACATCGCCGCGCGTCCCGAGCCGAGAACCCGACCCGGAAGCGTCCCCGCCGCCCCGCCGCCCGTACCACAGGCACACGGCGCAGGGCATGCCGCCTTCACCCGCGAACCGAACGCCGTCGCCCCCGCGACAAGCCCTATGCCCTTGATGAATTCTTTTCTGTTCATTCCTGTTCCCTTTTTACGGTGAAATCACTGCGGCTTGACGTAGCCCATGCGCTGAATGTCCTCGTCCGTGCGGTT
>JAFUDL010000288.1 GCA_017459225.1 Kiritimatiellia bacterium | reverse complement strand
TTCTCCTTGAGCTCTACGTACCAGCAGCCGGGGTTTCCGCCGCAGTTGCCCCAGAAGAGCCAGGCCTTGCCGTCGTCGTCTATGAATACGGACGGGTCGATGTAGCCGGCGGGGGCGCGTAGAAGAGCGTCGCCAACGGGATCGGTCCAGGGACCTTCCACCGAGTCGGCAGTGGCAACGCCGATCGCGTCGCCGCCCTTTCCGTGCTGCACCGCGACGTACCAATGCCATTTGCCGTTGCGCTTGATCGCCTGCGAGGCCCAGGCGCGGTCGCCCTGGCGCGCCCACTTGAACGTGGAGGTGTCCATCACCGCGCCATGGCTGTGCCAGTGGACCATGTCCTTCGTCGAGAACACCTGCCAGTCCTTCATCTTGTACCCGCGCGCGTCGGGTTCGTCGTGCCCTGTGAATACATAGAGCGTATCACCGTCCACCACCGGGGCGGGATCGGGCGAGAAACGGTCCTTGACGATCGGATTCGTGCCGTCAGAAGACTGAAGCGCCGCTCCCCTCGCCTCGGACGCGCCGAATGCCGCCATTGCGGCACACAGCGCGAACACGACCTTCCCCGTCAATCTGACCATCCTGATTTCTTCTGGTCTTTTCATGGCAAAGAGTATATCATAAATCCGGCATCGCCGTATGAATGAACATCAACTGCGGCCTTTGGGCATTTTATTCGGCATCTAGCGAATCTGATTCCAGAAGCCGACTGCGAGATGTCATTTCGTCATTACGATTGGCTTGATGTCGCCGTTTGCGTCGAACTCCATGCGGTCGATGCAGGTGACGCGGTGGTTGCCCCCCTTGGTGGGAATCGGACGGCGATGGTAGCAGATGTACCACTCGTCCGTTCCGGGAACGCAGACGACGGAATGGTGTCCCGCGCCGGTGGCGAGCGGACGCTGTGTGCCGAGCACCTTGCCCTTGAACTCGAACGGGCCGAACGGCGAATCGCCCACGCTGTAGTTCACACAGTAGCTGTCGCGCGTCCACGCGCCACTCGAATACATGAAGTACCACTTGCCCTTGCGCTCGAACATCACGGAACCTTCAACGTAGTCCTTCGGCGTCATGTCGCGCCACATCTTGCCGTCATCGAACGGAACGAGCGACTTGAAGTCCTTGGCGAGCTTCACGAGGTTGCAGCGTCCCCAGCCGCCATAAAGCATGTACCAATCTCCCTTGTACTCGAAAACATACTGGTCGATGGGCTGGGCGCGGTTCCAGAAACGGTCGATCAAGGGTTTGCCGATGAGGTCGCGGTAAGGGCCTTCGGGCTTGTCGGCCACCGCCACGCCGATGCCGCCGTAGCGCTGGAGGCCAGGTTCCTTCTGGGGGTCACGGTCCTCGCGCCTACCGCCGACGGGATATGTGTCGTTTGCGCTGAAGAAATAGTAGTACTTGCCGTCGATCTCATGCGCGTCGGGCGCCCACATGGCGCCGCGCGCCCACTTGACCTCGTTGGTGGTGAGGATATTGGAATGCTTCGTCCAAGTCTTCATGTCCTTGGAGGAAAACGCGTCGAACGCCGTCTGCACCTCGAATCTGTCCGACCGCGTAGGGAACACCCAATACGTGTCGCCGTAGCGCCGTATCTGCGGATCCGCATACCAGCCGTCGAATATGGGGTTGCCGAAACCAGCCGCAGCCATCAGCGCCGCGGCCGCGAACATCACGATGTTATTGCCTTTCATGATTCTCCTTTGTCGTTATGGCGACAGATCGCGCCCGTCCGGGAAAAGACGAGGATAGTATAGCAAAACAACGGCACTGTTGCCAATATGCTAGCGCGCCACATCGCGGGCGAGTTCGGCGAGGCCGGGGATGGCATGGTCGAAGAAGCGGCGCCAGCCGGCACAGAGGCGTGAGGGACCGCCCGGCGCGCGGTTGCGCACGCAGTCGCCCTGGCAGATGAAGCAGTATGGACATTCCAGGCACTGGGACGGAAGATCGGACTTGCGCTGTCCAAATGCGGCGTAGAGGGGGCTCTCCACGAGCGAAGACCACGAATCGTGCATGACGTCGCCGAGACGCCATTCGGGGGAGACGTGGAAGTCGCAGGGATAGACGGAGCCGTCGTTTTCCACGACGAAGTAGTTGCGGCAGTCGCTGGCGAACGGGCAGGCGTCCGGCGGGCCGCCGAGAAGCCGTAGCACGATCGTGTCGAAGAGGCGCACGCTCACGCGGCGCTCGTCGCCGCAGGCGCGCCACACGTCGTATAGGCGGCAGAGGAACTCGCCCCAGGCGGAACCCGATACAGCATAGGGCGCTGGCGACGTGCATTCGATGAACTGGAGGAAGCGGGCGCCAATGTCGTCGCGCAAATGACGATAGACGGTCTCGGCGGCGCCGGCGTTTGCGGATGTGACAAGTGTGAGGACGTTGAACTCTACGCCGACGGAGCGGAGGGCCGAGAGACCGGCCAGGACGTCGGCATGGGAGGGAGAGGGCGACGGGGTGTGGCGGTGGATGTCGTGCAAAGCGGCAGGGCCATCCACGCTCACGCCCACAAGCCACCCCTCCTCGGCAAAGAAACGGGCGAGAGATGGGGTGATGAGCGTGCCGTTCGTCTGGACGGAAAACGAAACGCGCCTATGCGCACGCGCGGCGATCGCAGCCGCCTCGCGGAAGAAGTCCTCGCCCGCCAGAAGCGGCTCGCCGCCCTGAAAGGCGACGGCAGGCGAAGCCAGGGGTTCGGCCAGATACGTGGCGAGCATCCGCTCGAGCACGGCGGACGGCATGCTCGCGGGCGCGGGAACCTGCGCACCATTGGCCAAACTGTAGAAGCAGTAGTCGCAGGCAAGATTGCAGGCCGAGCCCACGGGTTTTACTAGCAGCGAAAAATCCATGCCACAAGTATATCACAAATCCCCTTGCATCGCGCGCGCGAATAGTCTATAATATGAAACATGTTTTCCAAATTCAAAGGTTTCTTCTCAGCCGACATCGGCATAGACCTTGGTACTGCCAACAGCCTTGTGTACCTCAAGGACCACGGCATCGTGCTGAGGGAGCCTAGCGTTGTCGCCATCAAGACCGACACCAATAGCGTCCTGGCCGTCGGCATCGAGGCGCAGAAGATGCTTGGCCGCACGCCCGGGGACATCATGGCCATACGCCCGATGAAGTCTGGTGTGATCGCGAAGTTCGACGTGACGGAGGCCATGCTCAGATATTTCATAAACAAAGTGTGCCCCAACCGCTGGTGGAGGAACTACGCGAAGCCGCGCGTGGTGATCGCCGTTCCTGGCGACATAACCGAGGTGGAGAAGCGCGCGGTGGAGGATGCCGCCAAGGCGTCCGGGGCGGGAATGGTCTATCTAATCGACGAGCCGATGGCGGCGGCGATCGGAGTGGGGCTGCCTGTGGCGGCGCCAGCAGGCAGCATGATAGTTGACATCGGCGGCGGTACGTGCGAGGTGGCGATAATCTCGCTCGGCGGCATAGTGCATTCGCGCAGCGTGCGTTCGGCGGGCGACGCCATGGACGCATGCATCGTGAGCCACATGCGGCGCGTTTACAATCTTCTGATTGGCGAGCGCACTGCCGAGGAAATCAAGATGACGATCGGTTCGGCGTTTCCGACTGGTCAGGAAATGACCATGGAAGTGCGCGGCCGTGACATAGTGGCGGGGCTTCCCAAGACGATGACAATCTCGTCCGAGGAGATCAGAGACTCGCTCACCGAACCTGTTTCAAACATCGTCGAGGCCGTTCGCTCGACGCTTGGCAACTGCGACCCGGAGCTTGCGTCGGACCTTGTGGACCGAGGCATCGTGCTCTCCGGCGGCAGTTCCATGCTGCGCGGCCTCGACAAGCTGATCGCCCAGGAGACGAGCTTGCCCGTCACGCTTGCGGACGATCCGCTCTCGGCGGTGGCCGAGGGCACTGGACAGTACGTGAGCCATCTCGAAGAATTCCTCAAAAACAAGAGAGACTGACGCGTTGAGGAAGTCCTTCCGCAAGGGAAGGACGTTTGAAAGGAAACACAGGAACAATCGCAGCGCTAGTCGCACTCGCAGCACTCGGGCTTTGGCTCGCGTGCGGTCGTAGTCTTGCCAAGGAGGCGGTGTATCCCGTGGAGAACGCCCGCGCCTGGACGGTGCGCGGTCCTGTGGCTTGGCTCAAGGCAGTGTTCCGCCCGGCGCGCACTGCGTCGGAGAACCAGCGCCTCAGAACAGAAGCGGCCGCCTTGCGAATGCTTGAGGCGGAACGGGAATCACTCGCCGAGGAGAACCAGCGCCTCAGAAAACTGCTCGGCTACGCTGCGGCCTCCACGAACCGCTGGATATGCGCACCAGTGCTGAGCCGCGACGGAGCCGGCGGAGTGCGAGGGCTTATGCGTGTGGGACGCGGTTCGGCCGACGGCGTGAAGACCAACGCCACCGTAGCCGTGCCGGGCGGGCTCGTGGGGCGCGTTGAGAATGTGACGCGCCGCACGGCCGACGTGCGCCTTCTCACCGATCCATCGACCAAGGTGGCCTGCGAGATACAGACGAACGACCCCTCGCTCGGTGCAGTGCAGGGCATTCTCGAGGGTGGTGGAACGCAGACCGCCCACGCCCGCACAGGACTTTCCATTCTATACCTCGTAAACCCACTTCGCATGCGACACATGAAACGGCGGCCATTGCTGCCGCCAAATGCGAAAATCATCACTAGCGGCCTTGGGGGCGTATTTCCCCGAGGGCTGACGGTCGGCTACCTGATCGAAGGGTGTGAAGAGGACGAAACGCAGCTTGAGAGGGAGGGAGCCGTCATGCCGGCCGTCGACTTCCCATCCCTCGAGGACGTGTTCATCCGCCGTGAAGACTAGAGCAGTACAGTTCCTCTTCTTCTTCGTCTGCACGGTCTTAGCGGCCGCGCTGCAGGACATGTGGCCCGTCTTCGGCGGCGCGAAGCCACCCTTTCTCCTCGCGCTCGTCCTCCACTGGGCCGCGACCGACCGACCTACCAACAACTCTGAACGCCACCCATCGCGAACGCGTCAGTTCTACGCCGCCCGCTGGATTCCGGTAGCCATCTTCGCTGGCGCGTTCGAAGACGCGCTGAGCGGCTTCCCGATAGGCTGCGCCACCGGATTCTTCCTTCTCGTCGGCGTCTCCATACGCTTTCTGCGCTCGATTGCAAACGCCCCATCCCCATCGGTGCTCGGCCTCGTGTCCGTGACGCTCGCCGCGCCCCTGCACGAACTGTGGCTGGCCGTGTGGGGCGTGGCGGGCAACGATCCCGCGCCGATCATACGCTTCTTCGCGAGCGCATTGCCTGCCGCCCCGGTGGGCGCGGCCATCTTCTTCATCATGCCGCGCCTCGAGAAGAACGTGGGTTTTGAAGGCCCCGAGGCCATCGGGAGGGAAGCATGAATCCATCCCGCTGGTTCATAGTCGCGCTGGGAGCGGTGTTCGTCTTCGGCGAACTGGTGCTGGGCATATCGCTCTTCAGGATACAGGTGCTGAACGTGGCGGAGTCGCGCGAAAGCCAGGCTATTCAGACCATACGCCGCGTGCGCGTGCCAGGAATGCGCGGACGCATCCTCGACCGCAACGGACGCGTGCTGGCGGAGTGCCGTCCAAGCCGCTGCATCCAATGCAACCTCGAAGAGTTCCAGCGCCGCGGCGCGGCATCAAACACAGTTGCCGCCGTTGACGCCGCGATCGACGATCTTTCCCGCGCCCTCGGAATCCAACGCCAGACGTCGCCTCGGGAAATCGAACGCCATCTGCAGACGGCAAGCGCCATCCCGCTTGTGGTGTGGCAGGATCTGGACGAATCCACCTTTGCGCGCTTCTGCGAGCGCTCGCACGAGTTCCCCGGCTTCGCCGACCACGTCTCCGCAGAGCGCACATACCCATTCGGCACCCTCGCGGCGCACGTGCTGGGATACACGGGCCGCGGCGATCCAGAGGGATTCGAGAACGACCCCGTATACTTCAGCGAGAAGGAGATGAAGGGACGCGACGGCGTGGAGAGCTACTACAACCGCTTCCTTTCCGGCGTGACCGGAGAGAAGCGCGTTAGGGTGGATGCACGCGGGTTTCGTCCCACCCGCGCTCGCCAGAACCTGATGGACGACGCAGGCGATGGCGATGTGGCGCCTGCAAACGGCCTTGACCTGACCCTCACACTCGACATCAGAATACAGGCATCCCTCGAACGCGAGCTCGAAGGAGTCACCGGCGCGGGCGTGGTGCTCGATCCTCGCGACGGCGCAGTGCTCGCCCTCGCAAGCGCCCCGACATTCAACCCCAACGAATGCGTTCCCACGCTCACACACGCCGTGTACGCCTCCCTAACGAACGCCCCCGCCAAGCGCGGGCAGAACCGCGCAATATCCGAAGGATACGCCCCTGGCTCCACATTCAAGCCCATCACGGCGCTCGCCGGCCTCGCCACCGCATGGATGCCGGAGGACGAGTACAACTGCCAGGGAGTGTACCGTCTCGGCGATCTGCGCCTACACTGCTGGGACCGCTACGGACACGGCTCTCTGAACCTGAGCGAGGCCATCGAGCAGAGCTGCAACTCGTTCTTCTGCAACCTTGGAACGGCAGTCGGATCCAACGCCGTCATCACCGCGGCTCGATCGTTTGGACTCGGCTCGCGCACCGGCATCGACATCGGCGGAGAATACTCCGGCGTTGTGCCCGACGACGAATGGAAGTTCCGCTGGTACAACGAGCACTGGTATCCCGGCGACACTTGCCAGATGTGCATCGGCCAGGGCATGCTGCTCGTGACGCCGCTGCAGATGGCAGTTGTGGCGGCCACGCTCGCAAACGGCGGGCGCGTGTACCGTCCGTACCTCTACGCGCGAAAAGAAGGCGCGCACACAGCCTCGGTCGTGCGGCGCATCCCGTACGAGGCGGACGCGATTGAACTTGTGAGGAAGAGCATGAAGGCGGTGGTGGACACCGGAACGGGACGCGCCATTCTCGTGCGCACCGAGACGGAGGACGGACGACGCAGGCGCTTCAGACTTAAGGTGGACTGCGCGGGCAAGACGGGCACGGCGGAGATCGGACGCGGCGAGACGAAGCGCAAGAACACGTGGATCATCGCCTTTGCCCCATACGAACAACCTACGGTGGCAATCGCCATGCTAGTAGAGCGAGGGGAATCCGGCGGCAAGACGGTGGCGCCGCGCGTCCACAAGGTTCTGGCCAGCATCTTCGGCGAAGAGGAGGTTACGGGCATTCGCCCGGCGGCCCACTACTACGAGGGGAGGGACTAGCAGATGATCGCGACGTTCCTTTCGAAGATCAAGCGCACCGACTGGGTGCTTACAGTGTGCATGACATGCCTCATCGCAATAGGCACCGCGTTCATCTGGAGCGCCGGCAGCGCACGCCAGATCGCCGCCATCCAGAACATCTGGCATGTTCACGCCTACACGGCCGCGTTCGGATTCATAGTGTACTTCGCGCTCGCATCCATAGACTACCGCAAGCTTCTCGACTTCGCGGCCATACCCGCCTATGCGGGCGCGCTTGTGCTTCTCGTGGCGGTGCTGAAGTTCGGCGCGGAAGTGTATGGCGGAAGAAGGTGGCTGTGGTTCTTCCAGCCGAGCGAGCTGGCGAAGATCGCCGTGATCGTGTTCATCGCGTATCTTGCCGGACGCGAGGGACGTCGTTCGTTCAAGTGGTTCCTCGCCACTGGAGCTGCGTTCGCAGTGCCCGCCCTTCTCATTCTCACGGAACCAGACCTTGGCACAGCGCTCGTGCTGGCGCCCGCAGTGATGGTGATGCTGTTTGTGGCGCGCGTATGGACGAAGGGGCTAGTGGCTCTGCTGCTGGTAGCACTTCTCGCCGCAGGGCTGGTGCTGGGCACTGTCTACGTGGCCGAACGCCAGAACGACGAAGCAAGAAAGGAACAGCTCTACAGCCGCCTTCCGCTGAGGGAACACCAGATAAAGCGACTGCGGGTATTTCTGTTCCCCGAACGAGATCTGCGGGGTGCGGGCTACAACCAGCATCAGGCGCTCATCTCGATAGGGTCGGGATCAGTGTGGGGCAAGGGACTGAGGAAGGGAGAGCTCAAGGCGCTTGGGTATCTGCCGCAATCCGTCTCGATGAACGACTTCATCTTCGCAGTGGTGGCGGAGGAGAGCGGATTCATGGGGAATCTGCTGCTGCTGACGCTCTATCTCGGCGTGCTGCTGCCGTCGCTGAGGATAGCGTTCAAGTCCACCGACGAACGAGGAAGGCTCATCGCCACCGGTGTGGCCACTCTCATCTTCTGCCATGTGTACATCAACATCGCGATGTCCATAGGCCTAATGCCGATCACCGGTCTGCCGCTGCCATTCATCAGCGCGGGCCGAACATTCCTGATTGTCGTGATGGCCTCATTAGGCCTCGTGCAGAGCGTGGCCGTCCACAACGAAGAAATCGCCGAAACCTAAAACCTGTCAAACCTTCAAACTCTCAAACTTTCAAACAAACTTACAACCGAAAGGAACAAACATGTCAGTCATACAAGCAGTGGTCAACACGGTGAGAAATTGGCTCACCCGAAACAAGATCAAGCGAGAGATACTCGTGAACGTCGAAAAGCTCGAGACGCGCGTGGCCGTGATGGAAAACGGACGTCTCGAGGAGTACATGGTGGAGCATCCCGAGGACGAGCGCCTCGTAGGGTGCGTGTTCAAGGGACGCATCCAGAACCTGCAGGACGACCTGCAGGCCGCGTTCGTGGACATCGGCCTCAAGAAGAACGCTTTTCTGCACTACTGGGACATGCAGCCCGACGTGGACGCCTTCCTCGACGAGATTGATGACGGCAGCGACGACGATGCGGACGACAAGTCCTCCGGCAAGAACGGCAAAAACGGCAAGAACGGCAAGGGCAAGAACAACTCCAAGCGCCGAGGCAAGCCCCCGCGCCTCACCACCGAGGAAATCCACGAACGCTTCAAGCCCGGCACCGAGATCATCGTGCAGGTGACGAAAGGCCCCATCTCCACAAAGGGACCGCGCGTGACCACCAACCTCTCCATTCCGGGGCGTTACCTCGTGATGATGCCCGGCACCAAGACTCGCGGCGTCAGCCGCAAGATCGGCGACGCGGAAGAGCGCAAGCGCCTCAAGAAGATTCTCGACCGACTGCTCCTTCCCGACGACGTGGGCCTCATCGTGCGTACAGCAGGCGTTGGCGCCAAGGGAACCTCCTTCGCGCGCGACATGCGCAACCTCCTGCAGAGCTGGCACGAGCTGCAGGGCAACGTGAAGAACCTGCGCACGCCATGCTGCGTATGGCAGGAGCCCGGCCTCGTGGAGCGCGTGGTGCGCGACTGGCTCACAGAGGACATCGACAGCGTTGTCGTGGACGACGAGAGCACCTTCGAGAAGCTGCGCGACGCCACGAGCCGCATCTCCCGCCGCGCACGCGGCAAGGTGCGCCGCTACGACGGTGCCGAGAACATCTTCGAGCGCCTCGGCGTTGAACGCCAGCTGCACGACGCATTCAAGCGCCAGGTGCGCCTGAAAGGCGGCGGCTATCTCGTGATCGACGAGACGGAGGCTCTCATCGCGGTGGACGTGAACACCGGCCACCACAAGTGCAAGGGCACGCAGGAGGAGGCGATTCTCGAGGTGAACCTCGAGGCCGTGGAGGAGGTCGCCCGCCAGCTGCGCCTCAGGAACATCGGCGGACTCGTGGTGCTCGACCTCATCGACATGAAGAGTCGAAAGCACCAAAAGCAGGTGTACCGCGCGCTCAAGGACGCGCTCAAACGCGACCGCGCGCGCACCAACGTGCTCGAGATCAGCGACCTCGGCCTTCTCGAGATGAGCCGCCAGCGCCACGAGGAATCCATCCTCTCCATGCTCAGCAGCACCTGCCCGTGCTGCGGCGGCCACGGCGTGGTGAAGAGTCCGCTCGCAGTCTCCATCGAGCTCCAGCGCCAACTCACCTCCCTGCTGCGCAAGGCCGACGCGGAGAAGCGTCCGTTCGTGCCGAAGATAGTGATCGCCCCCGCGGTGATGCAGCGCCTGCGCACCGAAGACGCGCAGATTCTCGCACAGCTGCAGGCACAGTTCAACACGAAGCTCACCTTCGTCTCGGAACTCCACCGTCATCCAGAATCGTATTCTATACTGGACGCGGAGAGCGGACAAGTGCTATACTCTTCTGGTGCCGGGAAACCGGCCGTGTGACACTCAGCCCGCAAAGCGAACAAAAACAATGAAAAAGACACTACTCTTTCTTGCCTCGCTCGCCACGCTCGGCGCTCTCGCAGCCGAGTCTAGCATGCTGGACCTTCTTGCCCCCGAGTCTAGCATGCTGGATCTTCTCGCCCCCGCCCCCCTTCCCCAGAAGGCGAAGGGCCAGCACATGTCGGGCAAGCTCGAGGTGACCGGCAAGTACCTGCAGGGCGGACTGAAGGACGGCGCGCTCCTCGCCACCGGTTCCGTCACAGCCACGGCAGCGCCGTACCGATTCTTCTCGGATCGCGTCTCTCGCAGCGTGGCCGGCATCTATGAATTCGGCACGCCGGCCAAGGGCACCACATGCTCCAATGACGTGGACCACCTTCACTGGGATCTCCGCGGCGACTTCACATACATCCAGGACAAGGCCGTGCTCGTCAAGAACGCATGGCTAAGGTACATGGACGTGCCCGTTCTCTGGGTGCCCATGTGGTACTACCCGCTCAACACCGACTACGGCCTGCGCGCAATGCCCGGCTACCGCTCGCGCTGGGGCGGCTTTCTGCTCACCAAATACGTGTACAACCTGTACGACGACGGCACACCCGGCGGCTACAAGCTGGGCGCATCGACCTCGGCCGACTACCGCACGAAGAACGGCTTCGCCGTGGGGCAGTCGCTGCGCTGGGATCTGCAGGAGTTCGGCAAGGGCAAGATCTCCGGCTACAACGCCTGGGACGAGGACTACGACCGCTACACCCGCCGCCGCTGGAGCGGGCACCACCGCAACTACCAGAACTGGGGCAGCGACGTGGACCGCCGCCGCTACCGTGTGGTGCTGGACCACAGCGCTGAGCTCTCGCCCAACAACGACCTGCGAGTGCATGCCACCTACTTCAGCGATTCGCACATGAACCGCGACTTCTTCGACAAGGACCACCGCCTCGAGTCGCTCCCATCAAACGAGGCGTGGTACGAGCACCGCGAACT
>JAFUDL010000287.1 GCA_017459225.1 Kiritimatiellia bacterium | reverse complement strand
GTTCGGGAAGCGTGTCGCGGCTGTGACGTCGCACACGTTGGCGTTCGAGACGGTCGATCCGGAGACATCGGAGCCAATTCCCGGAACGGCTGTAGGGATTGAACGACTTGAAGTTGGAAGGCGTTACAGTGTTGTCCTGACGACGGGGAACGGTTTCACGGACTACAGGCTGGGGGACGTGGTGGAGTGTGTTGGATTTGTCGGACGGACGCCGCGCCTCGAGTTTTTGTACCGCAGCGGGGGCGTCTCGGATCTGTGTGGGGAGAAACTACATCCGGCATTTGTCGGCACCGTCATCAACGCGCTGTCGGAAAGGCATGGCGCGCCACGGTTTGCCATGCTGGCGCCGTGTTCGGACAATGCGGGCTACACGCTCTGGTGGGAGCCGGTGGAAGGGGGCGGTGTGCCGTCCGCCGAAGAGCTGGAACGAAGGCTTTGCGAGAGCTACTACTACGCGAACGCAGTCGAGCTAGGCCAGCTTCACGCCGTGAGAGTCGAAACAATACGCGAGGGATTGGCGAAATGGTGCAAAATGCGCGGAATCTCCGAGTCGGCAGCAAAAGTGCCGCCGCTATCCCGCTTTCCTTTCGAATCCCACGGGCTTTTTTTCGTGTGACATTGCCCATTTCGGCCTATTATGATATACTTTAGCTGATTTCGTCCCATTCCGGGGGCGAATGTCTGCGTTTACATTTGTAAGGAGAAAGTCATGAAGTACTCTAATGATCAGCTGAAGCTTGTCGCCAACACCATCCGCTGTCTCGCGGCCGACATGGTGGAGAAGGCCGCAAGCGGACACCCCGGCGTTGCGCTGGGTCTTGCCGACGTGGCCGCGTCCCTTTGGCTCAAGTTTCTCAAGTTCGACCCGAAGGACCCATCTTGGGCCGACCGCGACCGCCTCGTGTTCTCCGGCGGCCACGGATCGTCGCTCGTCTATTCCCTGCTGCATCTGAGTGGCACTGGCGACCTCAAGCTCGACGAGCTCAAGGCCTTCCGCCAGGTGGGGTCGCGCTGCGCAGGCCATCCCGAGCGCGGACTCTGCCCCGGCGTTGAGGTGACCACGGGTCCGCTCGGCCAGGGCGTGGCAATGGCCGTGGGCATGGCGATCGCCGAGCGCATGGACGCCGCCCGCTGGAACAAAGAGGGACTTCCAGTCTCGGATCACCGCACCTGGTGCCTTTGCGGCGACGGCGACATGGAGGAGGGCATTTCCCACGAGGCATGCTCCCTCGCCGGCCGCCTCAAGCTCGACAGGCTCTGCCTCATCTACGACTCCAACAACATCACCATCGAGGGCACGGCCGACCTCGCCTTCGCCGATGATACGCGCAAGCGCTTTGAGGCGTATGGCTGGAAGGTGTTCGAGTGCGACGGTCACGACTTCGACGCCATCGACCGCGTGCTCCGCCGCGCCATGAAGGTGGAAGGCCAGCCGACGCTCGTTATCGCCAAGACCCACATCGGCCAGGGCTGCCCCAACAAGCACGACACTAGCGCGGTGCATGGCGCCCCCGTTGGCGCCGAAGAGCTCGCCGGCCTCAAGAGCGCGCTCGGCTTCGACCCCGAGAAGTTCTTCGACGTTCCCGGCGACGTGTACGACTTCTTCGACGACCGCGGCGCCGCATGCCACCGCATGAACCTGCGCTGGCGCAAGACGCTCAAGGACTGGAGCGCAGCCAACGCCGAGCTCGCCGCCGCGCGCGAAATCGCCCAGCGCGGCTCAATTCCCAAGGACCTCGCCGCGAAGCTCCCCGCCTTCGACCCCGCGAAGCCCGTCGCGACGCGCGCCGCATGCGGCACGGCCCTCTGCGCCATCGCCCCCGAAGTGCCTTTCCTCGTTGGCGGCTCCGCCGACCTCGAGCCCTCCAACAAGACGAACCTCAAGCCGTTCGGGTGGGTCTCCGCGGAAGATTTCTCCGGACGCAACTTCCACTGGGGCGTGCGCGAACTCGGCATGAGCGCAATCGTGAACGGCATCCAGGCGCACGGCGGCTACCGCGCGTTCGGCGCCACGTTCGCCGTCTTCAGCGACTACTGCAAGCCCGCAATCCGCCTCGCCGCGCTCATGGGCATTCCGTCCATGTGGGTGTTCTCGCACGACTCGTTCTACGTGGGCGAGGATGGCCCCACGCACGAGCCCGTTGAGCAGATCGCCATGCTGCGCACGATTCCGAACTTCTTCGCGTTCCGCCCTGCAGACGCCAACGAGACCGCCGCGAGCCTCCTCGCGATGCTGCAGTGCAAGGACGCGCCCAGCTGCATCCTCACGAGCCGCCAGAACCTCCCCGTGCTTGAGGGCGTCACGCCCGAGAAGGTGGCGAAGGGCGGCTACGTTATCTGGGAGTCTAGCCCGATGCCCGACGTGATGTTCATCGCCTCTGGCAGCGAGGTGGCGATATGCATCGAGGCCGCGAAACGCCTCGCCGAGACGGGCCGCAACGCGCGCGTCGTCTCCATGCCGTGCCGCGCGCTCTTCGACCGCCAGCCTCTTGGCTACCGCGAGAGCGTTATTCCCGGCACTTGCGCGAAGCGCGTGATCGTGGAGGCGGGCGTCTCGTTCGGCTGGGAGAAGTTCTCCATGAACTCCGCCACCACCCGCTACGTAACGCTCGACACGTTCGGCGCGTCCGGTCCGTACAAGGAGCTCGCCGACCAGTTCGGCTTCACCGTGGACAACGTGTACGCCAAGGCCCGGGAGATGCTCTAGTACCGTGGCAGACGGTGACTACGAACGCGGCCGCGGCCGCGAGATCGCCGAAATACAGGCGAGGCTGCGCGCGCTTGCGAAGGCGCGTGCAGATTCGTCTTCCGATCCTCTCGTGCTCGTGCTGAACGGCTGGGCCGCAGCGCCCGAAGCGTGGATTCTCTGCCGTTTCCGCCGCGACAGGCTGTTCTCGTACGTGCAGCAGCTTGACGGCGAGCCGGAGGCCTTTCTGGCCGAGACGGCCGAGCGTCCGGTCGTGCTCGTTGGATGGTCGATGGGGGGCTCGTTTGCCCTGCGCCTTGCGTGCGCATATCCCGCCCGCGTTGCCGGACTCGTCCTCGTAGCCGCGACGCCGCGCATGATGGAGGTGCGCGAGGAGGGATGGCGCGGCATGAACGAGCGTCGCCTGGATGCGCTTCTGCGCGGGCTCGAGATCACGCACGGCGAGGGGTTCTTCGGCGTGCCGCCGGGGCTGCCGAATCCGTACATGATGGACGTCCCCGAAAATCTGCGCCGCGGGCTGGACTATCTGCTCGCCACCGATCTGCGCGCAGATCTCGCGAAGGCGTTCCCCGCTGGCGCGTCTTTTCCGGTGCACATCTTCCAGAGTGAACACGACGGCATTGTGCGTCATGAGAACGCTCCGTATCTGAAGACGGTGTTTCCGTCCGCCTCGCTCACATTTGTGCCCGGCACGGAGCACGCTCTGCCGATTTTCATTCCCAAGGAGATAGACGATGCCGTTGACGCTTGCCTCGCAGTCGCCGCGAAGGGCCAAGATCCTCGCCGAGAACGGGGTTGACTTCGAAGTTGTGCCTACCGATGCGCCCGAAGTGTCGCTTCCGCACGATCCGGAGCGCACAGTGGAGGAGAACGCATCGCGCAAGCTCGCCGCATGCCCCAAATCCCCTGCGCTCGCGGCGGACACTATCGTGTGGTTCGACGGGCGCATATTCGGCAAGCCGCGCGATCTTGACGAGGCGCGCGAGTTCCTGCGCATTCTGTCTGGGCAGACGCATTCCGTCTTCACTGGAGTTGCGTACCGCGACGCATCGGGGAACGTGCGCACAGCGTGCGTACGGTCTGACGT
>JAFUDL010000286.1 GCA_017459225.1 Kiritimatiellia bacterium | reverse complement strand
CTGACGAAGTCTAAGTCTAAGTCTGATTTTCGTATTGTACCAGACAGGCGCAGGTTCTTCTCAACATCCACTTTAAACGAAAGGTCCTCTTCCCTCATGACTCCCTTTAGTCGCGCTGAAATGCGCAGAATCGGCATCTCGCGCAAACCCCGGATATTACGACTGGGATATGAGGCGCACAACTCCAAACCTCCGCTCTCACCATCCCACATCGGATTGTAGTAGCTCCAAGAAGTGATCTGGCTGCCGTCCAGCGGCAGAGTTACACGGACGCCGTCAAGTTGCCGACCGAGCTCCTTGACCTGCTCGCCGGTCAGCGCCACGGAGCGGGATGCCACGAGCTTCACGATGTCGTCGCCAGTAACCGTCCTGCGGTCGAACTTCGGGAGCGGCTCGGACTTGTCCAACTGCATAAACTCCACATCCTCGAACGCCGAGAAGTCCGGCTGATACGGCTTCCGGTGGAAGACAACGGTCCCCGAGAAGTCGACGAGCCGCGCATTGTCCGAAAGCGCCTTCGCCTTGTCGCTGGGCATGAAGGCGTAGAACTCGAACGTTCCTCCGTCCTTGCCCGCAGCGCGAAGCTCGACACACGACACCGAAAGGTCGAGGTCAATCCGCATCGAGTGCGGCCACGACGGATTCTTATTCTTGTCTGCAGGAGTGGAAACATTCTGGACGACAACCTCTGGGAAGGTGAGTCTCCTTCCGTTCAGCCGTTCGAGAACGGTGTCCACCTTCGCTTTCGCGCCCCTGTCCGTAAACTTGGACACGAGCGATACAAGTTCCTCTCCAGTGATTGCCTGCGGGTCGAAGTCGGGCAGCTTCTCGCTTTGCCACGGCACGTCGAACTCAACGTTCTTGAGCGTGAACACTGGACGGAACCCGCAGCTCAGAAGGTTTACATCAGCCTGCTTGGACACCGTGCCCTTGAGTCGACTCAGCTCGTCGCCATAATTCCAGGGGGTGGCCCAGAGGTTCCACGGCAACCCCGCAAGAGCCTTCCGCGGGATCACGGCCCCGGCATCAAAGGCCTGGTCCCATTCCTTGCCGAACGAGACGCGGAAGAGAAGCCCAACCGTGTCATCGTCGATGGTCGCGACCCCTGTCACCTGCGCGTTCGTGAACGTCAGCTCCCGACCGTCCAGCCGCGCCGCTAGATCCTCGCCGACGGCGTCGCTCATTCTGCCCTTCATGCCGCGCAGAACATCCACCAGCTGATCGCCGGTGATGGACGCGGCATCGAACTTAGGGAGCTCTGCGAGCTCTATTGCCGGAACGAAGCGGTTCACCGTCACCACGAAGTTCGATCCAAAAGTGCAGTCCAGCTCCTTGACCACGGGTTTCAACGAGAACCTACTGTCTTTCGTCTTCCGTACGAAATTACGAAGCTCCTCGGTCACGCCCGGTACGTCAAGCGTGAACCAGAAGAGCCTGACGTCGCCAGGACACAGCAGCATCCCTCCTGGGTCTGTCATGTCAATTACTAAATGGTGTTGATCCTTCCCGACGCGCCATGACGCCCGTTTCAGATCGTGGAACGTGAAGCGATGCCCCTCCAGCTGGCTCGCCAAGTTCTGTCGCTGCCTGAAGCTTGGCACCTTCTCAACACCAGCCAGCAGCGCAACAAGCTCGTCGCCGCTTATATTCGCGGCATCGACCTCGGGCATCGTCGGCTCGCAGGTGAACATACGACATCCCGCAATCAGCAATGCAGCAACTGCGACAACCCTTGAAATCATTGATTCCATTCCTCTTTCCTCCTTAACTGTTTTGTTTTCAATCATATTATACCAAATCTGCGGCGGATGCGCCGCGCAGTGCTTTCGCATCATTTGCTGTTCGCTTTGATACAAGGATTCAGGTCGACAATCTCGCCGCTCGCCTTCATCTGCAACTTCAAGACGATGTTGCCGTCTTCATCAACCGATATGTCGCGAAACTCAAGGAGACAACCCAGCTGAGAGTGCAGCTCCGCTACAGGCACAGCGCATCCGTCGACCAGTCTTATGTTCAACACCAGTTTGTCCATGCTGCGCTTTTTTCGGTCAAGCGCCCAAACTCCAACCTTAAGACACGACGATGACTCCTGATAATAGTAAAGTGAATAGCTGTAATCCAACGCAAGGCTTGACTGCACGCGGATCACACGCCGGGAATCCTTCCAATAACGCGACTTTGCAAAGTCTGGCTCAATGCTCGCCTTCCGCTCGGCAAGATCATACAGCGAGTACCGCATGAGTACATTGCCAAAGAAATCATATTCGACCGCGGCTGTCGTTATATCATCAGGCAATCCGTCCGACTTAACCGCCCCACTTGTTACACGGCGAGGCGTTCCGTCTGGATACGATTCAACCCTCACCCATTTGTTTGTTCCGAAAACAGTGCATTGCCGCTCATCGAAATCAGCCGGAAACCGCCTTACAGGACCCCAGAACAATTCTTCGAACGTGTCGTGTGATGTCGACGTCCTGCATATTCCATCGACAATTCGATCGCCTAAAACGTTGCCGTTCGAGGCGCAGCCTGCCACAACTGAAAATACGACAATCGCAGCTCCAAGTCGAACCGTTGAACACATCTTCATTTTGCACACTCCTTTACGCCCATGTATAACAATTCAACATGATAACCTGCAACATGGCGATGTCGAATAGGGACTCCCGTCTCGCCGCAGACATCGACATCGAAAACCTCCGGCATAAGCACGGCACGTACAATTGCAGATCCCCTCTTCGATGTTGCCGCTGGATGCTCCTGCGCCTTGCACACATAATCCACCGGTATACCGTCCCTCACTCCATCAACATGCATAATCAACGGATCATACGTATGTGTCTCGGAATGACCGTCAAAATAGTTGAGCGTTGCAGGAGCATGGCACTGAATTCCTGCCCCCGACAAGCCAGGTATCGGCAGCCAATCCACCCGACCGCGGACTTCCGATTCACGGAACTTTTTCATCTCACTATACAGCGAACCGTCAGAAGCACAGCCAGAGGCCAATATACATGCGACATACACCGTGCATAACATTGGTAAAAACCTGCCTATCGCCTGTCTGCAGACGAGAAGCGATTCAGCAAGGGTACCGACAACCGCTTTCATATCACGAAACCCTGTGTATCGGCAGACTTCACTGACTAATGATGATGACAATGATTTGCGATCCAGAAGCGTCTGCCCGCACGCTGCCGATCACGCTGTCGCCTGCGCCAACAGGAACGGTTCCCATCACCTTGCCACTATGGACAATATCGCTATCCTGTTCTGATTTGGCCGTTTGGACGAATGAGAATTGACACTCTACGCCAAGCATCCCGTCATTACCATCTCTTATTTTTATCCGCTCTCCAACGTCTTTAGATGACTCGCTAGAACTAGACGAGCTATAAGACGAACCATGACTGCGCGACCTCTCGACGACTTTAACGCTTCGCGTAGACGATATATCTCCGCCGCCAGGCGTAAGGATATGAGACCAGAGCGGCTCGACATCATGACTGCGGAATTTCTCAATCAGCTCCGCCTGAGATGCGGCATTGTAAACCGCCTTGTCGAACACAACCGCCGAAACCCTCACGGAACTGGCGCAGCCGCGATTCAAAGCCTTCTCCGACGCGCAGCCGACAGCAAACACAATCAACAATGCCGCAAGTGACCTGACTATCATTTCAAACTCCTTTTAGGTTTTCTAGATTGTGGTGAATATTATACCAAATTCCGCGGTAAATGCGCCGCGCGTTATGGCATAATGTCTTGGTTAAGACTACTGACGATTCCTGTCTCTCAAGCCGAATAATCCGACCTGCCTGCCATTACACTTGCCCATTCCCTACGGATGAATCCAGGCGAGGTCGTCCTCAAGCGCCTGACGGCGGTCGGCGGCAAGACGCTCCCAGACATCTGGCGTAAGCTCGAGTCCGGCGGCCTTGAACTGCGCGATGAGGTTGTTGCGGCGCCATTCGCCGACGTCCTTCTTGCGCATCTCGTAGTCGGGGCGCGTGCGAAGCGCCTCGTCGACGGTGTAGAGGTAGAGCTTGCCGTCCT
>JAFUDL010000285.1 GCA_017459225.1 Kiritimatiellia bacterium | reverse complement strand
GTGCTCAACAAACCCGCCGACCTTGCCGGACTTCTCACGTCCCTTGAGGCCGGCGATATCGTGTTCATCGACGAGATTCACCGCATGGCGAAGACGGTGGAGGAGTATCTCTACTCCGCGATGGAGGACTTCGCCATTGACATTCTCATCGACCAGGGTCCGAACGCTCGCAGCGTGCGCCTTGAACTGCCTCGCTTCACCCTCGTTGGCGCCACTACGCGCATCGGTCTTATTGCGGCTCCGCTCAGGGCCCGTTTCGGTCTCGTGAACCGTCTCAGCTTCTACGAGCCCGCCGAACTAGCGGAGATAGTGAAGCGCTCCGCCGCGAAGCTTGGCGTGGACATCGAACCTGACGGCGCGCTCGAGATCGCCGCCCGTTCCCGCGGCACTCCTCGAATCGCCAACAACCTTCTAAGGCGCGTGCGTGACTACGCCCAGGTGAAGGCCAATAATCTCATCACGCGTCAGGTGGCGATTGATTCCCTTACGCTGCTTGAAATAGACCCCCACGGTCTCGACGAGATGGACATCCGCATTCTCGAGACCATCTGCACGAAGTTCAACGGCGGGCCGGTGGGCCTTTCCACCATTGCCGTTAGCGTGGGCGAGGAGCCAGACACCATCGAGGAGGCGTACGAGCCGTTCCTCATCATGGAAGGCTATCTCGACCGCACGCCCAAGGGACGCGTTGCCACAGAGCTTGCATGGAAGAAACTGGGATTGTCGTCACCCGGCGGCAGACAGATGTCGCTTCTCTGACGGCGCAAGCATAAGGAGGACTCATGATCCGTTCCGTTATCAAGGTGATTCCCGCGGCGATGTTCGCGGGTGTTCTTTCTCTTTCAGCAGCCGAGCCTTCATGGCCGGCCGTCACTAAGGAGATGCGTCCGTGGGCCTACAACTGGTGGATGGGGTGTGCCGTCGATAAGGCGGGGCTTGAGCTTCAGGCTAAGCAGTTCGCCGAGGCCGGAATGGGCGGATACCATGTGATTCCGATCTACGAGGCCAAGGAGGAGAAGCATCCGAAGGTCGCGTTTCTCTCGGAGGAATGGACGAGGCTCTTCAACACGGCTGATGCAACGGCGCGTGCGCAGGGCCTTGGCGTTGATCTCTCCATGGGATGCGGCTGGTGCTTTGGCGGGCCTTGGGTCTCGAAGGAAAACGGCGGCTGGCATCTTGCGCGCATGTGGGACGGCGAGAAGCCCAAGCAGGCCGGGGCTCGTCTTCTGTGGGAAGGGAAGAACGGCCAGGGAAGGCGCATGGCTCTCTATTCCGTGCCTACGGGCATGAAGGTGAAGCGTTCGCCAGCTTCCGGCAAGGGACTGATGATCGATCCGTTCTCGCCAGATGCCATGCGCGAGCACCTGAAACCGTTCGCCGTTGCGCTCGACCGTCCCGGCGCCGTTGCCCCGCGCGCTTTCTACCACGATTCGTATGAATACTACGGCGCTTCCTGGACGCCCGCCCTGTTCGAGGCGTTCAAGGCGAAGCGCGGCTACGACCTGCGCGACCACCTGTCTGCGTTCGCGGGCGCGAGCGGCACGAAGGACGAACAGCTTCGCCTCCGCCACGACTACCGCGAGACGCTTTCCGACCTTATTCTCGACACGTTCACGGTGTGGTCCGACTGGTGCCGCGCGCGCGGCATCATCACCCGCAACGAGGCCCACGGCTCGCCCTCCAACTGGCTCGACTTCTACGCTCTCTCCGACATCCCCGAGACAGAGATGTTCAACAAGGATCGCAACATCCTCGTTTCGAAATTCGCGTCTTCGGCGGCCCATGTGAAGGGCACGCGCCTCGTTGCGAGCGAAAGCTGCACGTGGATCAACGAGCATTTCAACGCTTCGCTCGAAGAGGTGAAGGTATTCCTCGACAGACTTTTCCTTTCCGGCGTCAACCACATGTATTACCATGGCTGCTGCTATTCGCCCGCCGACGCCGCGTGGCCGGGTTGGTGTTTCTACGCCTCGCTTGAGATGAACCCGCGCAACCCGATCTGGCGCGACGCGCCGATCCTCAACGCATGGATCACGCGCGTTCAGTCGCTCGCGCAGACATCCGTGCCTGACGAGGACGCGCTCATCTATTGGACACTCCACGACTACTGGCGCAACCAGCCTGAACTGACATACGGCCTGAGCGTGGCAGGCAAGGAGTGGTTCGCGAAGACGGCAATTGGCGCGACGGCGCGGCGGCTTTACGCGGAGGGCGCGGCGTTCGACTTCATCTCGGATCGCCAGCTCGCCGCGCTCGCCAAGCAGCCGAAGAGAAAATGGAACGCGATCGTCGTGCCGGACTGCGAGACGATGCCGGTGGAGACGGCGCAGAGCCTCGCGGCCCTTTCGAAGGCGGGGTACAAGATCGTGTTCGACGGGCGGCGTCCTGCGGATGTGCCGGGATTTAAGGACGTGGAGGCGGGACGCGCCGCTCTCGCAAAGGTGATTGCAGAGATTCCGGGTACTGATGTGAAGAACGCCGTGCGGCGCGAGCCGTTCAACGCAAAGGCGGGGCTTGCCTACACGCGCTTCCGTCGCGGCTTCTATACGCTCTACTACGTGGTCAACATGTCCGACAAGACAACGCAGGGCGTATTCCGTCCCACGGCGAAGACGGTTGGCGCGTGGCTGCTCGACCCGATGAGCGGGGCGATCAAGGCGATCGCCGTGAAGGACGGCGCGGTGGAGCTGGCGCTCGAGAAGGGCGAAAGCGTGTGGGTTTGGTGTACGCCTTCGGGAGGGCCGCGCTCCGTCGCGGCCGAAAGAGCACGCATTGCCTCCTCCACAATCACTCTCAATGGCCCGTGGACGCTCACGCCTGTCTGCGGTGGACCTGACTTGGAGAAGGGCTGGCCGCGCACGATGCAGACGCTCACGTCATGGTCGCGCAACGACGATGGCACGGAAAATCCGTTCTGCGGGACGGTCTGTTACCGGACGACATTCATGCTGGATGTCGACGGCGCGCGGAAGGGCGCGACGCTGGACCTCGGGCGTGTGTGCGAATCGGCGCGCGTGAGCGTGAACGGTGTGTGCGCGGGTGCACGCATCATGCCGCCGTATCGCGTGGAGATCCCGGCGGGTATGCTCAAAGTGGGCGAGAACGTGCTGGAGGTCGAAGTCACGAACGTTGGCGCTAACCGCGTGCGCGACCTTGACAAGCGCAAGGTGCAGTGGAAGATATTCAACGACATCAACATCGTTGGTCGCGACTATCGTCCATTCGACGCATCCAAGTGGCCGCTCCGCGATGCGGGCCTGATGGGGCCAGTGCGGTTTCTCTCAAGGTAGGCTTGTGCGCTACTCTTTCTTGTCGGAGTCCTTGGCGTCCTTGCCGCTCATCAGCTTTGCCGCGAGCGCGCCGCCGATTGCGGACTTGATGTCGAAGCCGAGTGATTTGCCGAGTCCGTCGAAGAGCTGCGTGGTGCGGTCGATCACCTCGGATGCGATCTTGCCGCTCTGGTCGCCGTACATTGTGATGTTGCCCACCTTCGAGTAGGCGCTGGCGATTCCCTCCGCGATTCCGGGCAGCACCTTCACGAACTCCTTTGCCACCTGCAGCTGCAGGTCCATCTTCGCGGCTTCGCCGTACTTCGCCATGGCGTCCGCCTTCTTTTCAAGGCCTTCGGCCTCTGCGAGCGCCTTCGCCTTGATGGCCTCTGCCTCTGCGTCGCCTTTCGCCTTGATGACGTACGCCTCGTTCTCGCCTTTTACCTTGTTTGCCTCGGCGATGGCCTTGATGGCCTCAGCCTCCTTGGTCTGGAGAACGAGCTTGGCCTCGGCCTCTCTCGTCTGCTGGAAGAGCGTTGCGTCTGCGGCGGCCTTCGTGGCGTCGGCCGACCTCTCGGCCTCGACCTGTATGGCCTCGGCCTTGCGTGTGCGTTCTGAGAGCTCGGCCTCGGCGTTCTTCTGGATGGTGTAGTGGCGTGCGTCGGCGCTCTGCTGAGCGGCGAACTTCTCGGCTTCGGCCTTCTTGCGAATCTCGGCGTCGAGCTTCTTTTCGGTGATCGCCACCTCGCGCTGCTGCAGCTCGGTCTGCTTCTCTAGCGCGATGATGCTCGCGTCGCCCATCGTCGCCTCGAGAATCTTGCGCTGCTCCTCGGCCTGGATGCCCTTGGCGGATTCGGCGATGGCGAGCTGTATGTCGGCCTGCTTCTTGAGGTTGGCCTTCTTGATCTCGAGTTCGTTGTTGCGGATGGCGATCTCGGTCTCGGCGGCCACGCGCGCATCGTTCGCCTCCTTCTGGGCATGGGCGCGGGCCTGTTCCACCTGGGCCTCGGCGTTGGCGCGGGCGATCGCGGCGTCCTTGGAGATTGTGGCGATGTTGTCGATGCCGAGGTTCTCGATGGCGTGGTCGTCGTCCGTGAAGTTCTGCACGTTGAACGACACGATTTCGAGGCCCATCTTCTCGAGGTCGGGCGAGGCGTTCTTCTGCACCGACTCGGCGAACTGCTTGCGGTTGAGCACCATCTCCTTGGTGGTCATCTCGCCGACGATCTCGCGCATGTTGCCTTCGAGCACCTCGGTGGCCTTCTCGTTTATGTAGGTGGGGGAGGCGTTGAGGAAGTGCGTGGCGGCGAGGGCGAGCTTGTCGGGGTCCTTGCTGATCTTGATGTTGACCACGGCGTCTACGTTGACGTTGATGAAGTCCTTGTTAGGCACCTTCTGCTTCGTCTTGACGTCCACCTGGATGAGTTCGAGGGTGACCATGTCGAGACGCTCGAAGAAGGGAATGCGGAAGCCGGCCTTGCCGATGAGCACTCTTTTCCTGAGGCCGCTGATGATGAACGCCTTGTCCGGCGGGGCCTTGCAGTAGCCGATGGCGAAGAAGATGATCAGCAGAACTGCCGCTACCACGCCTGCGATGATGGTGAGCGGCATGGAGCCATGCGGCAGCGCCGCGGCCGCAATTAGAATCATGGAGTGTGTCATCTTATTGGTCCTTTCTTGCTTAAAACGCTGCAAGTAGCATATCAGTTTTCGGCGCCATTGTAAATACCTGCAATTTTATTTTTTTTACGCTTGCACGAAAGGGAAGGATGTGCAATAATTGCCGATGCCGAGGCAAGGGAGCCGGCGGAATACCCAGGCTCTTGACGCGCGCCTCGGCAAGGCGAAGCTTCTAGAATGAAAAACAAGACGATCAGAGAGATTCTGCGCGAAGGCGGGCTGCTGTTTCTGGACGGCGGCTTCGGCACGCAGCTGCAGGCGCGGGGCCTTGGCGCGGGCGAGCTGCCAGAGGACTGGAACATCACCCATCCGGACGCAGTTCGGTCCGTGCACTCCGCCTACCGCTCCGCCGGAAGCGACGTCATTTACGCAAACACCTTCGGCGCGAACCGCGCGAAGTACCACGGCGCCTTTCCCCTTGCCGACGTCATTGCCGCCGCTGTTGCGAACGCGCGCGCGGCAGCGCCCGGCGGACACTTCGTGGCGCTCGACGTGGGCCCCACGGGACGCCTCCTGAAGCCAGTGGGCGACTTCGAGTTCGATGCCGCATACGACGCCTTTGCCGAAGCCGTCACGCTCGGCGCGAAGGCAGGCGCGGACCTCGTGGTCGTTGAGACTATGGCCGACGTGTACGAGCTCAAGGCGGCCGTTCTCGCGGCAAAGGAGAACTCTTCGCTGCCCATCTTCGCCACTGTGGCCCTGGACGAGAAGGGCAAGCTCCTGACGGGCGGCGACGCGGAGTGCGTGGCGGCCGTTCTCGATGGACTGGGCGTGGACGCGATCGGGTTCAACTGCGG
>JAFUDL010000284.1 GCA_017459225.1 Kiritimatiellia bacterium | reverse complement strand
GCGAGAAGCGCGCCAGAGACGGAATGCCACACGCACGACACTGCCGAGGCCACCGCGGCCTCCGGCATCGTGGGGAAGTGCTTCCCGGCAAGCACCGTGGCGAGCCCCGCGTTCTGCATTCCCACCTCGATTGATATCGTGCGCCGTTTCGGCTGCGTGAACCGCGCCGCGACTCCGGCGAGATAGCCAAGCACGTACCCGAGCGAGTTGTGCAGGAACACGCCCGCGAATATGAGCGCGCCCGACTTCACGATGCTCGCGCCGTGCGCAGAGACCACCCCTCCCACGATGCACGCAAGCCCCAGCACCGCCACGCCCGGCATCACCTTCATCACCTCGCGGTAGCCGCGCCTGCTCTCGAACGCCGTGTTGAGCGCGTATCCCACCGCGATGGGCATGATCGTGATGACGAGGATCGACTTGAACATCCCCACCGCGTCAACGTCAACACTCTCTCCAGCGAGCCACAGCATGAGAAACGGCGTCATCAACGGAGCCGCCAGCGTAGAGACCGTCGTCATCCCCACGGAGAACGCGACGTCGCCCTTGCACAGGAAGCTCATGATGTTCGAGGATACGCCGCCCGGGCAGCACCCCACTAGCATCAGCCCCACCCCCACCTCGCGCGGCAGCCCGAGGACGCGCACGAGCGTCCATGCTATGAGCGGCATGAAAGTGAACTGCGCAAGCGCGCCGACGACCATGTCCAGCGGACGCGACGCCAGAATGCGGAAGTCTTCGCTCTTGAGCGTCATGCCCATCGTGAGCATGATCACGCCGAGTACGGCAGTCTGCGTGTATCCGCGCACCCACCCAAACACGCCAGGCGCAAAGTACGTCCCCACCGCCACCGCCGCGATGAAGATCGGCGTCCACTTCGCCAGCCATGCCGAAACAGCCTGAAGAAACTTCATTGTCAAACCTCCGCAAATAACGCTGCGGCGTAGAGCACGCCGAAGACGAGATGCACGAGCCCAGTGTCGCGCTCGAGTCCGCGCCACGCCGGCGATGCGGGATTCTCGCGATATACCCTAATCGCCCTCCGCATGGTACGCAAGGAAAGCGGCAGCGCGATGCACGGCAGCAGAAACACCGCATACTTCTCCAGGGGCTGATACCAGCAAAAGCCGGCAATCGCCACCATGATCGCATACGGCGCTACGTGGCAGAAGAAATAATAGCCCAGCGCGCGGCGCGGACCCAGCCGCGATGCAAGCGTCACAATGCCGGCCGTTCTGTCCGAAGGAATGTCGCGCATGTCGTTTCCGTGCATGATCGCGCCAACGAGAAGAGCAATTGGGGCAAAAAGGAAAAGGAAACCGACCACATAGGCGAGTGCGAAAAGAGTGCCGACAGGAAACATTGCTGCGCCGATGAGAAATCTTCCCAGAGTCCTATCCGCCATCATCGGCGCCGCAATCGAAAAGGCCACAAGAATCTCCAGCGGCCCCATCAGGAACGAAACAAAAGGCACGCCAAGGCCATGGTATTTGAACTTAACGCCCGTGGAATAGTTGATGGAACCCAACGCACCAAGAATTCCCGCAAGGAGAAGCGTCCAGCAGAACGACAATCCCGCCCCTTCCGGCGGCATGTCGCAGTGGCGGTACGTCCATGGCGGATTCTCGTAGAAGCACAGCGCGACCCCGATCGCCACGGCGACGGCGAGGCAGCACGCCGCTACGGAGAAGAGCGCCCGCATCGACACCTTCCCATCGTGTACCTGCGGCGTGGTGCGGATCGCACCCGGCACTGCATCAACTCCGCTTCGCTCGTCGCCCCATGTGTTGAGCAGATTCACTGTCGCCTGGAAGAGTATCCCCGAGAAAAGCCCCAGCCCCCACCGCAGAAGTGCGTGCGTGCGGCAATCGGGATTCACGCCGCACGCAAGCGCGCCGCCAATGAGAAACGGCACAAGCGTGGCAGTGTAGCTCCACGGGCGGAAAAGGAGAAACCAGTCCTTAATGCGGCTCATGTGCGGACGACTTTGCAACTGGCAACGTCACAGAACGGGCTTTGCTGCCTCCCAGAGCTTCTCGAGGGCGTAGTAGGCGCGCGCCTCGGGGGAGAACATGTGCACCACAACGTCCACGTAGTCCACCACTATCCATCCGCTGTCGGGGTCGCCGCTTGTGCGGAACGAATTGACGCCGGCCTCCTTCATGGCGGCCTGCACGCCAGAGACAATGCCCCGCAGATGCGGCGCGGCAATGCCTGTGGCCACCACAAAGGCGTCGCACAGGCCAGATATGCCGCGCACATCGTACGTCTTCACGTCGACGGCCTTCTTGTCTTCAAGCGCGCCGACGACGATCTTCACCTGCTCTTCAAGTGTCATCGCTTCTCTCTTACTTCTTCTTGTATCCCGGCACCAGCGGCGCCGACTTCACCTTCTCTACGATCTCATCAGCCACCTCGGGATGGTCTTTGAGATACTGGATGGTGGCCATGGAGCCCTGCCCGAGCTGGCTCGTGCCGTAGGCGATCCAGCTGCCGCGCTTCTCCACCACGCCGCGCGCGAGCGCCGCGTCGAGGATCGATCCCTCCCACGAGATGCCACATGTGTAGAGGATGTCGAACTCCGCCTCGGTGAAAGGCGGGGCCACCTTGTTCTTCACCACCTTCACGCGCGTGCGGTTTCCGATCACGGCACCCGAGGCGTCCTTGATCGCGCCGATGCGCTGCACCTGCAGGCGGCAGGAGGCGTAGAACTTGAGCGCCTTGCCGCCGGGCGTCGTCTCCGGGTTGCCGAACATCACGCCGATCTTCTCGCGCACCTGGTTCGTGAAGATGCAGAGCGTCTTGGTGCTCGCGAGAACTCCAGTGAGCTTGCGCATCGCCTGCGACATGAGGCGCGCCTGCAGGCCCATGTGCGAGTCGCCCATGTTGCCGTCGATCTCGGCCTGCGGAGTGAGCGCGGCCACGGAATCGACCACGATCACGTCGAGCGCGCCGCTCTTGCAGAGCTGCTCGCAGATCGAGAGCGCCTCCTCGCCGCTGTTCGGCTGGGCGACGAGCAGATCGTCGAGATTCACGCCGATCTTCTTCGCGTAGCCTGGGTCTAGCGCGTGCTCGGCGTCGATGAACGCCGCTACGCCGCCGGCCTTCTGCGCGTTCGCCACCACGTGCAGGGCGAGGGTGGTCTTGCCGCTCGACTCCTGACCGTAGCACTCTACGATGCGTCCGCGCGGCAGACCGCCCACGCCCAACGCGAGGTCCAGCGAAAGCGCGCCCGTGGAGATAACCGGAATGTTGGCATGCTCCTCGCCGCCGAGGCGCATGATCGAAAGCTCGCCGAACTCCTTCTTGATCTGGCTCAGAACCGCGTCGAGCGCAGTGTTCGTCTTCTTCGCGGGCTCCGCCGCCTTGTCCTTTTTCTCTGCCATTTTGTGTTTGCTCCTTCTTCCGTCGTGTCGGCCATCATTATATCAAAAAGACGATGAGCGCGCCATATGCCAAATGCAAAAGGAATGTTAAGAATTAGGCATGAACGTGTCGACGGCGCACTACCTTACGTACAGCAATGTGCCCTTGTCCCTGGCCTCGAGGACTATCTCGCCGTCGACAATGCGCACGGTTTTCACCCACTTGGGTGCGTCAGGAGCAAGCGAAATCGTGGCACCGGCGAACTTGCCGCCCGCTGTCAGCTCGTTTGCGCCCACTTTCGGACGCTTTCCGGATGCGGCGGAAACCTTGACGACGATGTTCGCCTGGCTTTCGAAGATCACGTTCTTGCTCGTGATTTCCTGCGCTGAATACACCTCAGATATGAAAAGGTTTCATCATCATTCCGAATTTTCTCTGGCGGTTGTCCAGTTCGGCGTCGGAAGCAGATGGTTCTGCGGCTGGATGGCGCGATGGTTCGGCGGCTTGGTGGTCTTGCGGCTGCTCGCCTACCTC
>JAFUDL010000283.1 GCA_017459225.1 Kiritimatiellia bacterium | reverse complement strand
GGACGAAACTTCACTAAGCAGATGATGATGACCTAGGACGAGGTGAAGCGCGAATACAAGGAGATGGAGGGCTCTGCGGAAGTCAAGCAGGCGCAGCGCCAGTTCCGCGACGAGATCCTGAACGGCCCCGATCCGGCCAAGGCCGCAAAGAAGGCGAACGTTGTCGTGACGAACCCCACGCACCTCGCAGTGGGCATACGCTACAAGGCGGACGAGGCACCGCTGCCGCGCATCTGCGCGCTCGGCGCGGGGCGCGTGGCGAAGATCATCCGCGAGACCGCGCTCGCCGAGGGGATCCCTGTCATGGAAGACCGTCCCCTCGCGCGCGCCCTCTATGCCGACGGCAAGATCGACGACTTCATCCCCGATTCCCTCATCGAACCTGTGGCCGAGCTGCTGAAATGGGCGAAGAAAATCGAAGACGCCCGCAAGGAGGAGGCGGAACTGGATTCTGTTTCGCTTGACGAACTGCCGCAGGCGACGACAGGCGGCAACGGGCAGCCATCAGAGGAAGGCATGTCATGAACATAGAAAATCTGTACAATACGATTGCGCCGCGGTTGACCAACTGGCTGGTCGCCTCAGGCAGCTCCTACCACGAGGCATGCGACCTCGTGCAGAACACCTTTCTGAAGATATGGCAGATGCGCGACGATCTGCGTGACGACGACAGCGCAGTCTCGGGCCTCGCTTTCACGATAGCGCGCAACCTCCGCAAGAACCTTGCACGCGACAACCGCCGCCTGACGTTCGTTGGCGAGATACGCGATCCAGACGAGGATTCCGTAGGTTCCGCGGATGGTCAGCAGTCCGCATTTGACACCCGCCAGCCAACTGCCGGAACTGCCACCGACTCATCCGACATAGAGTATCTGCGCCGTCGTCTCAACGAGGCGTTGGCAAAGCTGCCGCCCGTGCTGCGTGAAGCATACACCCTCTTCCAGATAGGAGAAATGTCAATCCGCGAAATTGCAAATCAGACTGGAGTCAGCGAAAATCTCGTAAAAGTGCGCATTTTCAGGGCCAAGGAAAAATTGCGTGAAATTCTTTCCGATCTGCGTGTAACCTATTAGCGCGGCGTGTGTAGACAAGGCAGAACGGGAAAAGGAGAAATCAAATGGAAATCAACATCGGCAATTTCGGCAACATGGGCATACGGCCCGAGACCTTCGGCACCAACGGCGTGGATGCTAAGCGCGGGACGACTGACGCGTCTGGCGTAGCGCGTCAGGCGCCGAATCTCACCATCGGCGAGGGACCTGCCGGCCTTGCAGCCGCAGAGCCCGTCGCGGATGTTTCCGAGGCGGATCTTTCCCGAGACGACGATCTCGGCAGACTAATGAGCAAAGTGTTTACGATGCCGCCGCCTCCAATGCCCGACTTCGCGGCGGCATCCAGCATCTGATTTTCCTGCTAGCCCGCGGCGCCGGTGAGCACCGCACGCGCCACAGTGGCGCACCACACGCTGGTTGCGCCTGCGGCGAGAAGCGGGCGAGCACATTCTGAGAGCGTTGTGCCAGAAGTCATGATGTCGTCAACGAGCAGCACAATGCGTCCACGCACAAGGCCGGGACTAGACACCTCGAAAGCGTCCTTGAGATTCTTGCGCCTCTCCTCGCCGGAGAGGCGCGCCTGATGTTCGGTGTCGCGCGTGCGGACGAGCGACTTCTCGTCGGCGCGGCGGTTGATGCGCCTGGCGAGCGCACGTGCAAGAAGGGCGCTCTGGTTGTAGCCGCGTTCCTGCAGGCGCCTTGGATGGAGCGGCACGGGCATGACGACGTCGATGTCATGGAATGATAGCTTTGCACGCACTGCCCCCTCGAGCAGATCCACGAGATCGTCGCATAGCCACGAGGCCTTGCGGTACTTGAAATCCTGAATGAGACGGTCCACCGGCTCGCGGTAGAACACCGCGCTGCGCGCGAACTCGAACGCGGGCGGGTCTAGACGGCATGCCTCGCAGACAAAGGAGTGGCGCGCCTCCGCCATCACGAGCGCGCCGCACACGCTGCATGCGCCGCCCGCTTCGTGGAAGGGCAGAGAGGCGAAGCATGTGGAGCAGACATGGCGGCCAGGACGGTCGGAAACGCGTGGACAGCCCTCTATGGCGCACGTACGCGGCCAGAGAATGTCCGCCGCTCGCGAAAAGAACCTTGAAAGAAGGGCCGCCATGGCCCGCCTCACTTGGAGAAGAGCGAGGCGGGATATTCGCCGGCATCCACCAGCTTGCGGATCTCGGCGGTGACGAAGGGCTTGTCCTCGCGGTAGGTGACGCCGAACCAAGAGGACTCGGTGGGCAACACGTCCACTGTTGCCGCACCCTCGTGCACCATCTCGTCAACGACGAACGGGATGTACCACTCCGACTTCTCGCGCTCTGCGTTGGCGGCAAGCCATGCGGGGAAGCGTGCCTCGAGCGCGTCGAAGAGCGCGGGCGTGAAGCCCCAGAGGTTCATCGAAACGCGCTCGTCGCCCGAGAAGTCCTTGACCTCGGCCGCGGGATCTTCGTCGTGCGCGCCAGTGGCTGTCTTCACTAGCTTCACGTGCTCGACAACCTTGGAGAGGCGTCCTGCGCCGTCGATGGAGCAGATGCCGCGCGCCACCGAGCCATGCTCGGAGAGCGTGAGGCTGAGCTTGTAGCCAACCATTGCGAAGCGTAGCGGCGCGGCGGAATCTTCCGCCGCAGGTGCCTGCAGAAACGCGCCTAGACGCTGGAATGCGTCGCGGCCGTAGAAATCGTCGGCGTTGATGGCGGCGAAGGGTTCATGCACCACGTCGCGCGCCGCGCGGATAGCGTGCGCGGTGCCCCAGGGCTTGGAGCGGCCGGCCGGCACGGTGTAGGGGGAGGGAAGGTCTGTGATGTCCTGGAACGCGTAGTCAACGGGAAGGAGCCCCTCGTACTTGGAGCCGATCTGCGCGCGGAACACCTCTTCGATGTCGCGGCGGATGATGAACACCACCTTGCCGAATCCGGCGCGGTGGGCGTCGAACACGGAATAGTCGAGGATGGCCTCTCCAGAGGGACCTACGGGATCGATCTGCTTAAGCCCGCCGTAGCGGGATCCCATGCCGGCTGCGAGTACTACGAGAGTGGGCTTCATTGCTTCTGCTCCTTCTTGGAATTGTTCTTAAGCAGTTCCTTGACTGCGGTGTCGAGCTGGGGGTCTTCGCCGCGCACCTCGTCGGCGGGCGTGAGGGGCACGGGGAAGTCGGGCTCCGCGCCGTGGTTCTCCATGTCGATTCCGCCGTTAACGAACCATCCGTACTCGGCGTCGCGGAAGTCGCCGTAGTCGAGGATACTGCGGTTGTTAGTGGCAATCACCGCGCCGCCCGTGGTCTGGCCCACCACGATGCCGCGCTTGATGGTCTTCACCGCGTGGGTGAATATCTCGCCGTTCGAGGCGGTTCCGGCGTTGCACAGCACGGCGATGGGCTTTGCGAACACGGGGTGCACGGTGTAGCCCATGAGATAGCCGGGGCGGCCGTTGCGCGGAATCTCGTAGGAATGGCTGGGAGCGCAGAGGATGGAGAGCATACGGTCGGCAGTGAAGCCGCCATGGTTGTCGCGCACGTCAATTATGAGCGCGTCGCGGCCGTAGCCCTCGGAGAACACCTCGCTCTCGAAGCGCTTGAAGGAGGCGTTGTCCATGGCCGCCACGTACACGTATCCGATGCGGCCGTCAGACAACTTGTGAACATGCGCGCGCCTGGCGCGGATAATAGCCTCGCCCACCAGCTCGCGGGCACGGGTGTATGTGGAAGGCTTCACGCGCACGACGTTTGTGGCGGGTTCGTCCGGATGACCGAATTTTACTGTGATCTTGAGCGAATCGTGGCCTGTGAGAAGTTCCGCAGGCATGATCTCGGGGGAGGTCTTGCGGTTGTTGATCTCGGTAATGATGTCGCCCGCGCGCATTCCGCAGTTGGCCGCGTCCATTACGCCGCCCTTGAGCACGTCGCGGACGCGCCATCCGGGGCCCTTGTGGTCTGGATCGAAGCGAACGCCGAGGTGGCCCGTGACGTCGCGCCAGTTCTGCCCGAAGACCGGCGGCACCCACTCCTTGCGGGACGTGGAGTTGTGCATGAAGCCGAGGTGGGACGCGTCGAGTTCGCCGAGCATCATGTACACAAGGCGCTGGAGCACTGAGTAGCTGGTGGCATGGCGGAAGGCGGGGAAGTACTTCGCCTTCATGGAGGGCCAGTCCACGCCGTGGAAGTTGGGGTCGTAGAAGCGGTCACGAATGCGTCCCCAGGCCGTGCGGCCCAGCAGTTCGTTGTATTCGGCGATGTTGAATACGGGATAGACGTTGATGTTGACCTCCGACTCGAAGTGCGCGGGCTTGTTGCCGACGGCCCAGAGTAGGCGGCCCTTGTCCTTCGGCGTGCCCCAACGCTGGGCGATGCCGCGCTTGGCGGTGAGGCGCTTGGGCGATAGGTCGCCGGGGATTGTGATCTTGGCGGTCTGGGTGCCGTCGTCGAATGCGAGCGTGCGGGAGTCGGCGTTGAAGAAGGGGTTTGAAGCACGCACGTTGACGGTCTTGACGCGGAGGTCGATGTCCTCGAAGTCGATTTCGTTCGGTGCGCCCTTGCCCTCCTTGCCGTCTAGGAAGAGGTAGTGGAGGCGGCAGGGGGCGTTGTTCTCGCGACGTCCGCACCAGGCGAGGATCTTGCCGTCGGGGCTCCACGCGGGGTCGCCGTCCCACATGAAGTGGCGCGAAACGTTCACGGGCTCGTGTGAGGCGGTGGTGGAGACTATCCACACGTCGTAGTTCTTGTGGTTGTCGGAGAAGCCGGCGGCTAGCCATTTGCCGTCCGGACTCCATGCGTACACGTCGTCGGCGGCCATGTTGGGGCCATCCACCACCGAGAGTCCGTTTGTGTCGGCGAAGTGGATGCGCCAGGAGCCGTCCTGCCACAGCAGGCGCTTGCCGTCCGGCGAGATGTCGATGTGCAGGCGGGTGGTGCCGTCGGCTATGAGGCGCGTCTTCTTGAAGTTGGTGTTCTTGGTCCAGTTCTTTGAGGAATCCTCTCGCCTCGCCACCCAGAGGTCGGTGCCGTCGCCATGGTCGGTGAGGTAGTAGAGGGTGTTGCCGTCCGGCGAGAACGCGCAGTCGCGCTCGATGGTGCTTGTGCCGCCATGCAAAAGCACGGGCTCCTTGTCGTCCATGTCCATCACCCACAGGTCTCCACCTGCCGTGAACGCCACTTCCTTGCCTTCGGGGCCGCAGAACGAGAAGCCGCCGTAGCCGTCGGGATTGCCTATGGAGGTGTACCAGCGGTTTCGCTTACCGACGAGCGGAGGCGTCCATGAAGAGTCGGGGTGCAGCAGGATCGGCTCGGGCTTCGCGTCTGCCGCGGTGGGGTCGATGCGCCAGAAGTCGAAGCCCTGGCGGAACACGAGAACGCGTCCGTTGGCCGAAAGCGTGGGCTGCAGCACGTTGTCGCCCTTAAAGAAGGTTATCGCGCGCTCCTTCTTCGTGGCGAGGTCGTGGTGGAGGATGTTCTTCGAGCCACCATCGCCTGAGACGTAGTAGAAGCCCTTGCCGTCTGACGTCCAGAGAGGCGAGCGGGAGTCGGTCTTCTTCTGAACGACGGGCGTGAAGGCGCGCGAGGGAATGTCGTACATCCATATCTCGCCAGCCTCGGACGTGAATGACTTCGGGCGCTTGCGGTAGATGTTGTCGCCGCCGCGCACGAAGAGGAGCCTCTTGCCATCGGGCGAAAGTGACGGCTCGCTGGCCTTGGCGTCGAAGAAGACGCGCTCGAAGCCGTTTGACGCCACTAGCGCCGCGCGCATGGCGTTGTCGGCGTCGGCATGGTCGCGTACGACCACCGCCACAATGGACGTTCCGTCAGGCGCGTACGAGTAGGGGCGCGCCGGCAAAGTGCAGGGAGAGACGACGCGGAGTGATCCGTTTTCAAGAGAATATTCGAAGAGGCGGTCGGTGTCAAGGCGGTTGGATATGAACGCGACTCTCTTCGCGTCTGGCGAGAGAACGGGCCAGCTGTCCTGCGACGTGTCGCCCGCCGCCAGCACGCGCGCCGTGCCGCCAGCCACAGGCGCGATCCAGATGCGGTCGTTCCACTCGAACGCGAATTTACTGCCGTCTGCGGAAACAGAAGGACGCGCACCAACGTAGATGCGCGTCCAGTCGTTCGTGGCCTTCGCGATCCAGTTCCCATCCTGCTTGCCGTTCGAAGATACACCTTCGGCCGTGGTGGGAAGAATCTGGGAGAACGCGAGGAAGCCGACAGCGAAGAAAAGAGAACGCTTATTCACGGAAACTCCTCGAATATTGGTTGCCTCGCAGGGACTCGAACCCCAACAGGCAGAATCAGAATCTGCAGTGCTACCATTACACCACGAGGCAACGTGGGTGAAAAACGGGACATAGTGTATCAAATCTCAGGACGATGTGCAAGCGGGAATTTGAAAAAAGTGCGCGCCGCGGTCTTGCGCGGCGCGCTCCTTTTTGATATACTATCTTCTCGTTCGCTCCAAGCGGTCCCATCGTCTATCGGCTAGGACACGGGCTTTTCATGCCTGTAAGATGAGTTCGACTCTCATTGGGACTGCCATTTTTTTGCCTACAGCCTGCGGATCTTGATGTTCCGGAAGCTGACTGTGGAGTCGGAGTGGTCCTGCAGCTTGATGCGTCCCTCGGGCGTTTCGCCCCAACGCGCGCCGTCTTTCTTTTCCGAGCTCTTGTACTTGGAGCGTTTCACGAATTCGCGGAACTGTTCGGATCCACGCTCGTATTCAAGCACCTTGACGCCGTTGAGCCAGTGTTCCACGTGGCTGCCTTTGGAGACGATCTTGGCGGTGTTCCATTCGCCGGCAGGGCGCACCACCTTGTCCGCGCTGGCGGGCATCATGTCGTAGAGGGCCGCCACGCGGCGGTTGCCGTTGCGTCCGCGATTGGCGTCGGGGTGTGCTGGATCTAGGATTTGGTACTCTTCGCAGGTGCCGCGGAACTTGTCCTTGTCGTAGAAGTACTTGATGCCGCTGTTTGCGGCGCGGGTGAGACGGAAGTCCACTACGAGCTCGAAGTCCTTGAACGATTCCTTTGTCACGAGGTCTCCGCCTCCTCCGAGCGCAGCCTGCTCCTTGGGGAGCTTCTCCCACTTGCCGCTTTGGGTGATGCGGCTTGTGGGCAGCACGGTCAGGATGCCGTCTTCGATCTTCCATCCCTTGGCGGGAGGCGCCTTGCAGCCGCCTTTCTCGCCGACCCATCCGTTTAGAGTCTTACCATCCCAGAGAAGCTGCCATCCGGCGGCCTTCTCGGCGGGAGTGAGTGTGTTGGGCTCTGCGGCGCCAAGCGCGGCGGCAATGCCGGCCATGGCAAGCGCGGCGGCCATTGTAGTAGCAGTCTTTGTCATTTGCATGCGTCCTTTTTGTCTCCCTGCGGCGAAGTGCCGCTGTCGGGCTAGGCACAATTATACCAAAATATCATGATGTGGCATATCGTTTTCGGCGGAAGGCCGCTTGAGCGGGATGAAAGCCTATTTGCACAGCTCGGCGAGGTGCGTGACGGAAAACGCGGCCTTGAACGCCTGCGGCGACGTTGTTTTGTCGTAGGGCGTGAATACGAACGTGCGCGGCCGGCCGGGAACGAGCGTCACGGCGTTGTCGTCGAACTCGCCGCGTATGCCCCTAGCGTCCATCCACGTCCAGAACGCCGGCTTGTCCGTCGTGAGCGTCACCTTGAAACCGTCGATCTCCGCCTTGACAATGGGCCGACCGAGCTCTGCGGCAGGATCTCGATACGTGCCGAAATGGCGGTCAGTTGTATAGACGCCCTGTTTAGTCGTAAGCGTCAGGATGACAAACGTCCCGCGGCAGAATGAATTCTTTGGCGTGGAAAGTGAAGTCAGCTTTGTCGAGGTGTTCGGCTTGAGCACGACCGCCGTCTTCTGCTGGTTGCCGCCCAAGCCGCTATAGCTCCAGTACTCCACGGACAGCTCGCCAAGCACCTCCTCCGGCGTGTCGTTGATGCCAAAAACGTCGTCTGCGCCAGACGGCCCTGACTTCACAACGACAGCGACAGGCTCGAAGAAACGTCGTGCAAGGTACTGGAGCGGCTTCCATTTGCCGCCGTACTCGATGGCGCTCCAGGAGGCGACCGGCCAGTTGTCGTTGAGCTGCCAGAAGAGCGTGCCCATGCAGCGAGGCTGCTCCGAGCGCCAGGCGCTGACGGCGGTCTGTATCGCCATGGCCTGCTGGAACTGCGAGAGGAGAAGTTCAGAAGGAACGTCCTTCGGCTTGGGGAAGTAGCGCTCGAGCGTCTTGCGGATGCGCTTGTTTCCGCCGTTGCCCTTTTGGTGCCATTCGAAGTCCGGTCCGCGCGAGAGTATCTGCTTCTTCGAGGCGAACATTTCGGCGACTTCCATCGACGGGAACGACTGGAAGCCGAACTCCGAGCAGAAGCGGGGGTGGTATTCTTCGTATTTCGAGAAGGGGGCGTTCTCGTGCCAGACGTCCCAGTTGTGCATGTCGCCCTTGGAGTCGTCCTTCCAGGCGTTGCCAAAGTCGCCGGGACCGCAGCATGGCGAGCTGGGCCAATAGGTGCGCGTAGGGTCGTACTTGGCCACCATCTCGCCTTGCATCTTCGAGCGCGCCATCCACTCCCCGCGGTAGAAGTCCTTGTTGCTGCGCGTCTCGTAGAACCAGTTGATCGCGCCGAGGCACTCGTTGTCGCCGCACCACATCGCTATCGACGCATGGTCGCGGAGGCGGCGCAGCTGGTGGGAGAGCTCGTCGCGGACTTCGCTCAGGAACCAGTCGTTCGCCGGGTACACGGCGCAGGAGAACATCATGTCGTGCCAGATGAGGATGCCCAGTTCGTCGCAGAGGTCGTAGAATACGTCCTTCTCGAACTGTCCGCCGCCCCACACGCGTATCATGTTCATGTTCGCGCGCTTCGCGCTTCCGAGAATCTGCGCGTACCGCGCGGGCGTCTGCTCGTTCTCGTACGCGGAGCAGGGAATCCAGTTCGCGCCCTTCATGAAGATGCGCCTGTTGTTCACGCGGAAGACGAGGGAGAGCTCGTCCTTGCCGTCCGACGAAACGGTACGCTCGTTCAGGACCTCCAGTTTCCGCAGGCCGATCCGCCGCGTCACCTTCTCCCCGTTCACGTCCACGGTGTAGGTGTAGAACTTCTGTTCGCCCGCGCCGTTCGGCCACCAGAGGGGCGGGTCGTCGATTTCAACGCGGTTCGTGACCGTTGTGCCGTCCGATAGGTCGGCGAAGACGTCGAGCGTGCAGTGCGAGAGGTCGTCCGAGAAGGTCTGCGTGGTGTAGATGTATTCGATGCGCGGCTTGTCGCTCGCGAGGAGCTTCACGGTGCCGCAAAGTCCGATGACCTGCACGGACGGGCCCCAGTCCCAGCCGGCATGGCAGGCGGGTTTTCTGATGAGCGCCTGGTTCTTCGCCCAGACGACGTTGGACATTGGGAAGGGCTTCTTCACGCGCTTGCGGCGCGCGTCTGCGACAACCTCAGGGGAGCTGAAGAGAACGGATATTTCGTTCTCGCCGGCCTTGAGGCATGGTTTGACGTTGAAGGTGTAGCGTTGGAAGCGGTCCGTCGTGCGGCCCACGACCGTGCCGTTCACGCTCACTTTCGCGAACGTGTCGCAGTCCTCAAGGCGAAGGACGATCTCCTTCTTCGCGAGGAGGTCGCCGCTCGCCTCGAACTTGCGCGAGACGATCCAGCTGGACTTTCCAACCCAGAGGTTGTTCATCTCGTTGCGCCCCCAGAACGAGTCTTTGATGAGCTTCGCATTGAGAAGGGCGGAGTGAACGCCGCCAGGAACGGCAATCGGGCATGAAACCTTAGCGTCGTCGGCCTTGACCAGGTGCCAAGTGCCCGAGAGGTCCAGCTCCGCGGCTGGCATTTCCATTGCGACGATGGTCAGCGCGGCCATCGCCAATGTCGTTGTCTTGCGTATCGTCATTAGACTTTCCTTTCTGGCTGGCAACATAGTACCACGCCCACCACGCTTAGTCAACTCTGCTTTTTCGTCCATCGAATTTTATGGCCGCCATCGTTGAATGAAATCGGGTGGTGTGGTAAAATGTGGGCATGCAAGAAAAGGCAAAGAAAAGGATTTTCAAGGTTGGGGCGCGTCCAAGCCGCCTCTCGCTTGCCCAGACCGGTGACGCCGTAAAACTGCTCGCCAGCGCCTTCTCGGGAACATCGTGCCGTGTGGTGGCCGTGGAGACTCCTGGCGACCGCGACCTCACCACTCCCATCGAGGCGAGCGCGCCGGACTTCTTCACGCGCGACCTCGACGACGCCGTGCGCTCTGGCAAGGTCGATTTCGCCGTGCACTCCGCTAAGGACCTACCCCAGGAGATCGCGCCAGATCTCGACTGGTTCTGGCTGCCCGCGCGCGAAGACCCGCGCGACGCATGGGTCACGCGATCCGGCGATACGCGCGCCCTCTCCCCACGCCGCGCAGTTCGCGTAGGAGTATCGAGTGAGCGCCGCGCCGCGTTCGCGCGCAAGTCGTTTCCCCGCGCGAAGCTCCTTCCCATACGCGGCGCAGTGGATTCCCGCATCCGCCAGCTGCTAGACGGCCGCTTCGACGCCGTTCTGATGGCGATGGCCGGCCTGCGCCGGCTATGCGGCGGAGAGCTGCCGAGGGGCGTTGACGTAAATCCCATCCCGCTTGACGAACTCGCGCCGCCCGAGGCGCAGGGCTATCTCGCCGTCGTCTTCCGCGCCGGCGATGAACGCCTCGTTTCCATGCGCACGCATTTCGTGAAGGCTGTCCGCTTCGTCTCTGCGGGCGTGGGCGATGCAGGGCTCTGCACCGTCGTGGGCAGGCGCGACATCGCCAATGCGGACGTGGTTCTCTACGACGCTCTCTTCGACCAGTCGCTCGTATCGTCTCTCGCGTCGTCGTCTCAGCGCCTTGTTCCCGTCGGCAAGCGCTGCGGCGCGCACTCGATGACGCAGGCGGAGATCACGCGCCTCATCTGCGACGAGGCGCGCAAGGGGAGGCGCGTCGTGCGCCTGAAGGGCGGCGACGCGGGGCTGTTCGGCCGGCTTGCCGAGGAGACGGACGCCCTTGCCGCGCTGAAGATTCCGTTCGTGGTGCGTCCTGGGGTTAGCGCGCTCACGGCCGCCACCACCGGCACAGGTCTGCTGCTCACGCGTCGCGGAGAGAGCTGCGGGTTCACTGCGCGCACGCCGCGCGCCACAGGTAGCGAGACGCCGCAGGTGCTGTTCATGTCGCTGCGCGTCGCCGCAGAGGAGGCGCGCCGCCTGCAGGCGGATGGATGGAAGGCGGATACGCCGTGCGCGTTCGTGTTCGACGCGGCGGGTCCGCGCGAGGAGATTGTGGAGACTACGCTGGGCGAAGTGGAAAGCGTTGTGGACGACGACCGGCCGGGGCTCTTCATCGTGGGCCGCGCCGCTTCGCGCCGCTGGCCGCGTCTTGGAGAGTTCGCGGGGCGGCGCGTGCTGGTGACGTGTTCGGAGGCCGTGCAGGAGAAGGCAGCGCTTGCGGTTGAGGACCGCGGTGGGCGGCCAGTGCGCTGGCCGCTCATACGGCTTGAACCGCGCAGGCTGGAAGTCGATCCTTCCGCGTACGATGCGATCGTGCTCACGTCGCCGTCGTCCGTCCGCATCTTCTTCGAGGCGTGTCCGTGCGACAGGCGCCGCCTGCCCGAGTTCTACACATGCGGCGCGGGAACTGACGCAACGCTGCGCGAGTACGGGGTTTCGAGCGACGTCATGCCGCGGAGCGACTTCTCGGCGGCGGGGCTTGTGGAGGAGATACGTGAGATGGATCTTCGTGGAAGGCGAGTGCTGCGCCTCAGGAGCGCGAAGGCGGGTCCGGCGGTCGCGCACGCTCTCAGGGCGTCTGGCGCGCGGGTGGACGACGTAGTCCTCTACGACAACGTGTTCTGCGCCCCTCCGGGCGGTCTTCCGCCGTTCGACGACGTGTACTTCGCATCAGCATCTGCGGTGGAGTCGTTCCTTGCGCAGTATGGCGCTTCGAAGCTGCGCGGGAAGGGGATATACGTGATGGGCGCGCCCACTCGAGCAGCATTGCCCGAACCGCGGCGAAAGGGTGCGAACAATTTTTGTC
>JAFUDL010000282.1 GCA_017459225.1 Kiritimatiellia bacterium | reverse complement strand
CCTCGACGAGCTTCTAGAGGAGGACCGCTGGATACTCGAGAAGCGCCAGCTCAAACAGACCGGCTCCACCACCACGATCGGCCCCATCGTGATCGACGAGCGCACCACCGCCGCCTCTGGCCTCTCGAGTTCCAGTCTCGCCGCATCGCAGGACGACGACCTTTCCAACCGCGGCACAGTGACCGTTCAGATCGAGAGCGTTGGCGGAGGCGATGGAGGCGGCCCGAAGTTCAACATCAACAACCTCTATCCCAAGGGCAATCCCCACTACGCCGAGATATGGGAGAACATCCTCTACTGGGCGGGAGTTCCCGAAGACGACCACGCCTACTTCATCAACGCCTGGATCGACTGGCGCGACGACGACGACGTGAAGATGGGCGACTACGGCGACAACCGCAAGGACGGCGGCGAGAAGGAGTACTACGAGGACATCTGCGAGGAGAACGAGGAGGAGGTCTACAAGCCGAGGAACGGTCCAATCCCCGACCTGAAGGAGCTCGCGAAGATTGGTCCGTTCCGCCAGCACCCTGGCCTTCTCACAGGAGGCGTGTACAATCCCGAGGACAAGGAGGAGGACCAGATCGTCGTCTCCAACATCACCGAGGTTCTCACCGTGTTCGGCGGCGACAAGATCAACGTCAACCTCGCCTCAAAGGACGTTCTGATGTGCATCCCCGGCATCCGCTCCACAGACGACCCGGAGGACGGCGAGGACGCCGATCTCATCTCGCAGGCGATCATCGACTGGCGCAACGGCCTTGACAAGGACGGCAACCAGGTGGATCTGGAGGAGGAGGAGACGGGCACTCTCATCAAGAGCTGGAACAAGCTCCAGGAGATAACGTCAGACGAAATCGGCAAGGAGGCACAGGAGTACATCGGCTACACGGGCGGCCAGGGCGATGGCGCGCTCTATCGCATCACGATCACGGCGCAGTCCGTGGGCATGACGCACGTTGTGAAGGCGAAGATGACGATCCGCGAGTCGAAGCCGGTGTATCTTGAATGGTCCGAAGACCCGTAGGAAAGAAAGACTGAGGTGAACACATGAGAATGTCTGGAACAACAGGAACCGCTCTGCTGCTTGTGGCGCTTGCCGCCGCGGGCGCTGGCGCGTACTTCTTCAAGACGGCCCAGGAGAACCGCAGGCTCGAGCTGCAGCTGAAGACGAAGCAGACCCAGCAGAAGACCAAGGAGGCCGACGCAAAGGCGAAAGAGGCCGCGGCGCGCGAGGAGGATGCCAAGGCCCGCCAGCGCGACAGCGAACGCAAGATCAAGGAGGCCGAGGCCGCACAGGCCGCAACAGATCTCGCCGCCAAGCGCCAGGAGACCGAAAACGAGCTCGCGAAGGCCGAGGCCGACAAGGCCGCTGCCGCCACGGCCGAGGCGGAGAAGGCCGCATCCGACGCAGCGCGCGAGAAGGCCGAGGCCGAGAAGGCCGCGTCCGATGCGGCGCGCGCCGCAAGCGAGAAGAAGGCCGAGGCCGAGGCCATTGCCCTGAAGCGCGCCGAGGCGGAGCGCGCCAAGGCTGAGGCGGAACGCGCCCGCGTGGAGGCTGCGAAGAAGATCGCCGAGGCAGCCCTTGCGAAGAGCGAGAACGAGGCGAAGGCCGCCGAAGCCAACGCCGCCGCGGAGCGCGACAGAAAGCTTCGCATGTACCGCCGCGCCGAGACGAGCCGCGCCGAGATGCTCGCCCTGCAGCGTGCCGAACGACTGCTTGCCCTTGAGGAGAGCGGCGCGCTCACCGCGGCCGACCTTGAAACTGCGTCCGCCGAGTCCGGCGATACAGGCGCAAAGCAGGAAGGCGCAACGAACGCGGTGGTGAAGGTGGACTGGCCTGACGACGCAGTGGCTGCGTCGTCTTCCGATTCCGCCGCCGCCAAGGCCGACAAGAAGATGTCCGAGACCGCAGCCGCCGAGAACAACCGCCGCGCGCGCGAGTACATCGCCACCTTCGGCTCGCTCGCCGAACGCGCCGTCGCTGAGGGACGTCCTGCCGATGCGGACTACTATCGCCGCACGCTCACGTCCCTCGTGCCGGGATATGTGGAGGCCTATGCCGAGCTCATCGACGAAGCCCGCAAGGCGGGCGGCCGCGAGAAGGACGAGGCGCGCTACGTGACGGAGCTGATGGCGATCGTGCCAGCCTGGCGCCGCGTGGCCGTGTGCGAGAGCCTGCTCCAGCGCGACGAGGTGTACTACAGCCGCGCGCTTGCCGGGCGCATGGCGCGCGACGAGTACGTGAAGGTGTTCCGCAAGCTCTACGACCAGGCCATGCGCGACAAGGGCGACCGCGACGAGCGCCGCGAGAAGATGTCCCACATCTGCAAGGTGCTGGCCACATACGTGCCCGACTACGAACATTCGCCGGAGTGGAAGTAGCATGTCTTGGCGCGGCGCCATAGCGGCCTGCGTCGCGTTCGGGGCGGCCGTGCTCGCGGTCGTGCCGTGGATATGCCGCACGGAAGGCGAAGAGATGCCTTCGCCGCCGCGCGAGATTCGCCTTGCGGGAAGGACGATCTTTCCTAAGAAGGGCAGCTTCCCCGGAAAGTTCGCGGAGAGACAGTCCCCGTCTGCAAGGGGGACGATCCCCTGCATCGTCGTCGCCTCGCGTTCCGTCTCCAAGGAGGTGCGAAGGCGCGCGGAGGCGCTGGGCGCGCGCGTGGCGGGCTTCGTGCCGGAGAACGCGCTGCTCGTGGAGGTCGACGAGATGTCGTTCCGCCGCATCGCCGGGGATCCGCTTTTCTGTGCGGCCGTCGAGTTCACGCCTGGCGACAAGATTCCCAGATCTCTGATCGAGTCCGGCGAGGACCCGCTGGAGATTCGCGTGGTGCCGATGGCCGCGGAGGACAAGGAGGGCATCGCGGCGTTCGTCTGTTCTCGAGGCGGCAGAATCGTCAAGGCGGCGCCTGGCTCGGGCAGCGCGGTTGGCGCGGCGGTTCCGCGCGCACTGGTGGATGCGCTGGCCGCGCGGGGCGACGTGTGGAGAATCGAACCCATGCCGCATCCGCGCCTGATGAACGACGTGGCTGTGAATTCAGGCCTGATGAACGTGCGCAGCGTCTGGGAAACGCACGGCCTCACCGGCGAAGGGCAGATCATATCCACTTCCGATTCCGGCATAGACACGGGAGACGTCTCAACAATGCATGCCGATTTCTTCGGACGCATCGCGGGACTCTCCATATCGGTTCCCGATGCGTCTACTGCCGATTACGTCGGCCATGGCACTCACACCGCAGGATCCATCGTCGGCACCGGTTCCTGTTCGGACGGCAGGGTCAAGGGCGCTGCGCCTGGCGCAAGGCTGCATGTGACGAGCATAGCGGTCTATTCAAGCAGCCATGCGCTCACTGAACTTACGTGGGACACCTTTGCGGCGCTCTTCAATCCTTCCGAAGGCTCTTCTGCGCAGATTCACTCCGCCAGCTGGACGGCCGACTACTACGGCGCCTATTCATCGTACGACGCGGAGGTCGACCGCTACGTCTGGAGCTCGCCATGCTTCCTGCCCGTGATTGCCGCCGGCAACGATCGCGGAGACAGGTCGGTGAACATTCCCGCCTCCGCAAAGAACGTGCTTGCCGTTGGCGCCACCGAGTCGCTTCGCAGCGGCGAATCGCTGCCGAACATTGACGGCCGGGCCGACAACGCCTCGCAGGTTGCGGATTTCGCGCCGTATCCCGCATGGGGGTCTTCGCGGGGGCCTACCACTGACGGACGAATCAAGCCGGACCTGTGCGCGCCAGGCACGTACATCCTATCCACGTTCTCCT
>JAFUDL010000281.1 GCA_017459225.1 Kiritimatiellia bacterium | reverse complement strand
GCAAAGCCTGTATGGCGGCATTTAAGGGTTATTGGGCCGTTGTTCTTGTGCGTTCATGCCCATAGTATCGCATAAAAATGAATAAAATCAAGGCAAAAACGTGTAAATATGAAATTACCCCCCCCCCCCCCTCAAAGAAATTGCATTTTCCCCCTTGCGCCGGAAGCGCGGATTTGGCATAATGGTTGTGCCGAATCTTTCAGCCGCGCAGATGTGGTTTTGCGAGTTCCATCAGGCCGCGCGGCCTGGCTCGCAGACGGCGCGGAAGAGGGGTTTTGCAACTACCTCTAAAGAGAGGAAAACGACATGAAGACGATACAAAAAAGGAAGCCGATGGGCGGCAGGATCGTCGCGATAGTTGCGGGCGTATGCATGGCGGTGGCGTTGCCGGCGTATGCGGCGGATGGTGCGACTTACTGGTGGGAGAATCCGGAGGTCGCGAAGTCCGTGACGCTCGCGGCGGCGCAGCAGCACCCGCAGTCGATGGTCTGCGATGTGAATGGAAATTACCTCGTTCTTTACGGATCGGGGGACGCCATAACCGCCGCGTATGACGCCAATGCGCTGGCGCGCCGCAAGGGAGCGAACACCGTGCTCGCCAATTCGTTTGCGGGCAATTTCGATTTCTCCGGAAGTTACAAAATCGGCGGAAACAGCCTGATCTACTCTAGCAAATCCGACGGCAAGGTGTACGTAACGAATGGCGGAACGGAAACGGCGCTCGTTGATCTTGCCGGCGAAGGGTCTGCAATCGTCGTGGTGAAAGTGGCACTGTCGGAGTCCGCGCCCTACCTCAACGTCCTTCTCGCATCGGGCAAGGTGATCGTCTATCGCCTCGCGGCGGATGGCCTTGCGCTCGCGTCCGTGACGCCAATCGCCACGGCGACGACGGCGGATGTCTTCGCGGATTCTGGCGCGCCCGCGCTCATCGAAGTCTCGGCAGACGGTCGTGCGCTCTTCTTCACGACGGCGACAGGCGACAAGATTTATGTGGCGCGTTCGACGGACTGGGGGCTTGTTGACTGTGTAGCCTACAACGCCTCCGCCTCAACATTCCCCTGGCGTGATGCAAAGCCTCAAACTCCTACGCCAAACTCCGCAGACATCAATCCCCTGACGATTCCTGCGGAGTCGTCGACATTCGATGCGCCATTCATCTGGCCTTGGGCCGTGGATACAGTGTACAGGAAGATTGGCTGGAGTGCGGCGAGCATCGTCAGTACATTCGCCAACTTCACGCCCGGCGACGACTATCAGGCCGAATACCACTTCGCGGAGAATTACTTCACTTCCGTCGGCCGGCGCGTGTACGACCTCATGATCAATGACGAAGTGAAATACGAAGGGTTCGATTCGTATGTCGTTTCGGGCAATGTAAGACAAAAGGCCGTGGCCCTGTCGTACGACACCACTGCCGACTCGGCGGGGAAAATCGTGTTCACACTCGCAAAGAAAGTAGACAACCCCATCTACTGCGGCTTTGCGATCAAGGGACGCGAAGCGCCAAGCGCGCTACAGTTCGGCAGCGAATTCGCTCTCGACGGTGCCACGGGCACGCTCACGTGGGGTGCGCGCGACGCGCTTGCGTACTACGTCCAGTCCGCGCCATCCCGCGAAGGCCCGTGGACGACGATTCTCCGCGACCAGACGGCGAAGCGCCTGGCTGTTACGCCCGGCGCGGAGAACACGGTCTATTACCGCGTCGTCGCGTCGAACGGCGTCGGCATGGTGAAGAGCGCCGTCCGCTGCAGCAAGCGCGAGAAGTACACCGTCTATGCTCTCAACTGCGGCTTCGACGCCAAGCGGTACGGACGTTTCGCGCCGCTTGACTACTGTCTGCACGCCCCAACGATGGAACAGGACTTCCGCAGTGATGCCATTCCGGATTATGCCGCAAACGAACACGCGCTTCCGTCCGGCGTTGCCCAGACGGAACTGTTCGGGAACAGAGGTTCGCCAATTGACTTCTCGTTCGCGAATCTGCGTCCTGACCGTACCTACGACGTACGGTTCTACTTTGACGAGACGTATCACGTTGCGGCGAACGGACGCGTGTATTCACTGAAGGCGAACGGCACGACCGTATTTTCCGGCGCCGAGGCATACGCGGCGACGGGCGGAAAGTACCTGACGGCCGAATTTGTCGCCACGGGAATCGCGCCGAGAGCCGACGGCACGCTCGACCTTTCGTTTGTTCGCGAGAAGAGCGATGTCTTGATCTCGGCACTTGAGATTGTCGAAAACGGCGGAGGATCCGTCCCACTTATTCCGATCATACACGGTGTCTATGTGCGAAAGAATGGCGTGCAGGTTTCCATCGGCTCCGGTACGGGCGAGCTGAAGTACGACATTCGTCGTAGGCCAGCGGCCGGAGGCGAGTACGAAACGCTCGTCACGGGGTTTGCGGACAACGTGTGGATGGACGTGGGGACGACGGAAGGGTACGTTTATTCCGTACGCGCAGTTGATGCCGCCGGCGTCGCGGGCGACTGGAGCGGCGATGTGGCGATTGCGCCGGCGGGTTCGGGGCCACAGTCCTTCCTCGGCGTTTCGCCGCAGTCAAACGTCTCGTTCTCGAACCTAAACGGTACGTATGTTCCGTGGACGTATTATACTCCTGTCAGCATGAGTGAGGGTACGGGGGCGTACTCGCACGAACTCGTGCTCGATCCTGCCCCCGATGACCTCTATGCGAGAATCCTCTTCGGTTCTACGTTGAGATTCGCATTTACCAACTTGTATCCGTCGGCGACATACCGTGTGCGTCTTCAGGCAGTCGAAAATTACTACACTGCGGCGGGCAGACGCATAACGTCAGGGGTCTATGCGAACAACAGCCAGATTTGGGGCGGATTCGACGCCTACCGTGAGGTCGGGAAGGGCGTGTTCCCGATCGAGGGAATCGTCAAGGCAACGCCTGGCGGGACGATTGGCCTTTACACGACGCAGCAGAGGGACTACATCGACGTGGCGACGGTGGAGCTGTTCCTCCTCGAAGGTTCTACGGAGCGCGGCGTCGCACGGGCCGTGCGTAGTGGTAGTGCGGAGAATCCCGCGTGGACGCAGGGTTTTGTCTCCACGCTCGATCTCTCCGACGTCCCCGAGGGTTTGCCCGCGACCGGCAACGAGTTCATCTGGGATACGATGATTTCCGTGCCTGCGGACGGCGCATACACGTTCGACGTCGAGCAGGGTGGCGACTACGCGCTCTGGATCGACGACGACGTCTGCCTTGAGGCGCATGGCGGGGCGTCCACGAACGCGACGGTGACACTGGCGCTTGGCGCCCACCATCTACGTGCGCGCTACGTGCAGGGCACGGGCGAGGCATCGGTTGCCGTGAAGTGGGCGGGACCCGGTTTCGCCCGCCGGAGCATCGCATCGTCGTCGCTCACGAAGTCGCGCACGGCGGATCTCTCGCAGGACAAGTGGCGCCGTGCCGAAATCAACACCGCGCACGAAGGCGACCTGTACAAGGTCGGTCAGACGGCGGACGGTTCGGACATCTGGCGCATGACTTCCTCCGCCGATGGTTTTTACGGCACAAGGGAGAAGTCGCATTTCGTCTTTCGCGAAGTGAGGTCGCGGGAGTTCGAGGCGCGGGTCAGGTTGCGCAACATACCTGATAGGGCACTCGACTCCACTCTGGCGCTTACGCTCCGCACGGGACTTACGGAGTTTGGCGGCGATTACGTGCGGCAGATGATATGCGGCGTGACAAATCCTGGTCAGAGTACACGTTGGCATGTCGGTCCGCAGGGGGCGGACTTCACCGTCGCGAACCCGAGAATAACAAACAACGTGAGGTGGGACGTCAAGGTCCCGATGTGGATGCGCGTGCGCAAATGGCGCGAAGGCGGCAGGGATCTGGCGGAGTTTTCGTATTCGCTCGACGAGGAGAATCCGACGTGGACGGTGAGTGTAACGAATGAGCTTACGGCAACGCGTCCGATCTACGTGGGCGTGGAGGCATGCTCTTACACCGAGGAGCGTCTGGTGACGTTCGAGTTCGACCATTTCGAACTGGACGTTCCTCCGCCTGCCGGCACTTTCATCATCGTGCGCTAGCGCGGTGGCAGACAAAAAGATAGGATATGCTAAATGAAGGCCATTGACTTATTTGCATGCTTGGTTCTTATGCACGGCGCGGCCGGCGCGATGGAGACGCGTCCGCTTGCGGATTTCCTCGACGAGGGAGTGCGCACGCGCGCGAGGCAGTGCCTGATGAACCTCGCGGGCATCACCTCGGGCGGACGCACCGTGCCGGGTGCCGCGGCGGTGGACCGCCATGGTCTAGGCAACGGCTACGAGACGAAGTGGGGGCTCGAGATCGGCCATCTGCGCGAAGGCGCGAACTGCGTGTATCGCGGCTTCGACTTCTCCACGCCCGAGGCGCGCGCGCTCGAGTTCCACGTGTCGTCGGGAATGCAGGATTCGTGCATGGAGCTCTACGACGCGGACGGCGGGAAGCTGCTGGGGACGGTTTTCTCCCCGTACACCGGCGACTGGAAGAAGTACGTGACGGTGAAGTTCACGCTTCCGGATTCGGCGGCGGCGGTGAAGAACCTCAAAGTCCGCTTCCGCCATGCGAAGAGGGAGGACCGGCCGCCGGCGGCAGGCGTCCGGCGTGACAGCATTCCGCCGCCGGACGTTGTGCCGGGCGGCGCGGTGGCGCTCGTGATGCGTCGTGATCTTCGTCCGTCCCACGTTTACACCTACCATGTGGAAGGCCTCTCGAAGGGCGGCGGGCTCTATGTGGCCGACTTCGCCAAGGGCGAGGTGCGGCGGCTTGTGGACGCCACGGAGGGCATCGTACTGGACGCGCAGACGTCATACGACGGAAAGCAGATTCTCTTCAGCTGGAAGCGCACCATGGAAGAACCGTTCGCCGTCTGGCGCATCAATGCAGACGGCACGGGACTTGAGAAGGTCATCTCCGGCCCGTGCAACAACCAGAACGCATGCTGGCTGCCTGACGGCGGCATCGCGTTCACTTCAGACCGCAAGCCCGCCTTCGCGTACTGCTGGACTTCCACTTCGCCGGTCCTGTACCGCGCGGACGGAGACGGAAAGAACGTGGTGCGCCTATCCGCGAACTATCTTACGGACTTCACGCCTTCGGTGATGCGCGACGGGCGAATCCTCTTCAGCCGATGGGAGTATGTGGACCGCCCCGCGATCCCGATCCAGAGCCTATGGGCGATCCAGCCGGACGGCACCGGGCTCTCGGGCGTGTTCGGAAACCGCGTCCTCTCCCCCGCCACCTTCATGTTCGCCCACGAGGTTCCAGGCGGCGCCGGCGTTTACCTCTGCATAATAACGTCGCACAACGGTCCCTGCAGCGGCGCGGTGGGGCTCATTGACGTGTCGCTCGGCGG
>JAFUDL010000280.1 GCA_017459225.1 Kiritimatiellia bacterium | reverse complement strand
GGACTTCCCGAACAGCGGCGTCACGAAGGACTCCTTGTCGCGGTAGAAGAGCGGGAAGAGCCAGTCGCTTTCCTCCTTCTTGTTGCGTCCGTAGAGCATCGTAATGAAAAGTTCGTCGTCGTTGTAGTAGAGCGGCATCGCCCAGCTGTAGTCGCCGGACTTGCCGAACAGCGGTGTGATGAGCTTGTTCGTATCGTGGTAGTAGAGCGCGAACAGCCACGACGTCTCGTATTCGCCGTTCGTGGACGAGTTTGCGCCGGCGAGTCCGCACAGGATACGGCTCTTGGTTCGCTCGTCGTTCTCATAGCGTGAGTAGGGAATCGAATAGAAATTACCCTTGCTCCACAGGTAGAGCGGGAGGATGCGGTGGTTTGCGAGTTCGCCGTCCTGTCTTTCGTAGCCCGCGAGTCCGCAGAACGCCCAAAGGCCATTACTGCTTGTTCCCGGCCAATAGCCATACAGTGGGAAGAGCATGTCGAGGCTTCCGCGTATGTTTATGTGCCAGTAGAGCGGGAATATACCGAAAGATTCGGCTTTGTTCAGCCACCAGAACGGCAGAACGACCATGGCGTCGTCATTCCACCAGAGCGCAGGAAAGAGGCAGAAGTACGAATCGTCGCCATCACGCTCGCTCCCCCAGAAGAACGGGAACACGCGGTAATCTTCTTTATACGTATCGAACTGACAGATCGGCCAGAAGAAATTGAACTCGTCATACTCGCCGTAACCGTGCCGCTTGTACTGCGACCAAACGGGGCGAAACGCGAGATGGTCGCCGCCCCATGAGACGACCGGCCACACAATCGACCCTACGGGCTCGCGCCAGTAGGCGAGCGGCCACAGGTTCACGCGGTCCTCGACCGCACCCGTGAACTTCACCTCGTCGCCGCTGTAGAGAGGCGTCGAGGCGAACTCCTTCATCTGACACCCACCCGACGCCAGGAGTGCGACAATGGCAATCATTTTGGTGAATGTTGCCAATGTGGAAGTGTTGCCAGTTCCAATGCTGCCAGTTTCCAATTTCTTCATCATGGTTCATCTAATCCTTTCGCTTGCTGCCACAGGGCGCGTTTCGCCCGCCCGACACGCCGCACTCACATGCCTGAGGCAGAGCTGCCGCGTAAGGGTGAGGGTTGTGTCAAGACAGGCACCTTGCGGAACTTGAGTATACAGCGCGGGGGTGTGTAATAGTCTTCGCATTCAGCTGCAAGATAGACGCCTTTGTCGTCTTCTCCAAGATAGTATCGCGCAGTCTTGCGATATTTTTCCTTCTCAACTACGACGAACAGGCGCGCACGCCATGTCCATTTCATGCATATCCAGGAATTCCCTGACACAGGTCGCCATGGAGACGCCTCGTTTCGTTCAATCGTCCATGCGAACGAATCCTGAAAATTGCCCAGCTCATAGCTATAGTACGAACTGACACTGCTCTTGTAGTAACGCCCTGGCGCATGACAAACCGCAGTTCCATCGGAACGCAGCTCGATCCAGTGTTCCGCCGGGTTCTCCTGTCCGGTCTTCATGCCTAATTCATCAACGATGAACTTGCATGCGTCTTCGTCGGGCCTCCAGGTTCCCACGCAAAGCTTCTCGACTTCTTCGCGCGAAAGGTCGGACTTCTGATTCCAATCGCCGACGTTCGACCGCTTCATTACATACTGCAACACGATACGCTCCCCCGTGGGGATGGCGTTGGTGACTGCCGACTGCCCGCCAGAACACTTCTCGTTCTTAGGGAGCTGAATACTTTCCGACCCAAGCCAAGGTGCATACCCCGGAGCCTTTGCCGACATCGAACCATGGCACTTGAAGAGCCGCCCGACATAGAATTCGCCAGCTTCGTCTGTCGTGCCGCACAAATCCGTCGTTGACAAAAGGTGACTATCCTCATCGTTTTCTACGCTTCCGGAAATCTGGGCTCCGGGAATCGGCTTGCCTTCCTCGTCGACGATTCGAATATAAAAACCATGCTGCGGCTGGGACAGGTCGTACGGCAGACAGGCCAAGTCCGTCAATGGCGAAACCACGCCAAGGTCCAAGACGGGCGCAACGATGGCAAGCGGCGAAGAAATGATGGCGATCGGCAGCCCGAGCAAATCTCCCTTTTGCACGTAGAACCAACCCAGCACCGTTGGGAAGACGCAACTTGACGCCAGCACGCCCGTGCCCATCTTCGTCGTCTGGAACAGTTCGCCGGAACGAGGCGAAAGCATGCCGTTCTCCTTCATCGACTGGCAACCACCTGACACCAGAAGCACAACTGCGGCAAGCAGTCTGCCGATTGTTGCCAATGTGGAAGTGTTGCCAGTTTCCAGTTTCTGCATGGCTCATCTACTCCTTTCACTTGCCGCCGCAGGACGCGATTACAGGCTCTTCAGCAGCGCCGAGCAGCCTTCAAGGATGTCGGCGTAGGTCTGGTCGAAGTTGCCGGTATACCATGGATCGGCGATGTCGCGTTCGGATCCGGCGAACGACAGCAGTTTCCTGATCTTCCCCGCATCCTCCGGAAACACAAGCCGCCGAAGATCAGCCATGTTGTAGTCGTCCATCCCGATGAGGAGATCGTATTCCCTCGCCTTCGCAGCATTGATGAGCCATGCACGACGTGGCGCGAACGGGATGCCCTCTGCCAGTAGTTTTCTTCGGGTGCCGTAATGGATGTCGTTGCCGATCTCGTCTGTGTGCAGCGCGGCGGACTCGACCACGATGTCGCCCCTGCCCGCCCTTCTGACGAGCTCCTTCATCACGAACTCCGCCATCGGCGACCGGCAGATGTTCCCATGGCACAGAAACAGAATCTTCGTCTTGTTACTTGCGTTATTCATTGTATCACCCCCTCCGCGCGATCTCCGCGTCTGAGACGCGCACGATTCCGTCCTTGATGCGGCAGCATGCCCCGCACATCCTACACTTGAACGGGCTTTGATTGTCGTTTGTCATCATCAAGAAACTTTCGATGTGGAATCAAAAGGCTTGCCAATCAAAAGGCTTGCCGCCGAAGCGAACGAGTGGGCACGGGCCGGTGGCGTTCGGGCCGGGATGAAGATTCACCTTCACAGGCTTCCCATCGCGCCACTCGCAGTCCACCACCCAGTCTCCACGCGCGCAGAGACCACGGAAGGAACCATGCTTCGCCCACGAGGATGGAAGCGAGGGCAACAGGTCGATGACGAAGTTGCCCTTCTCGTCCAGCTCGTGGCTCTGAAGCACCAGCTCAGCGAACGCCGCCGCGCCCGCGTAGTTCGCGTCGATGATGTGGACGCCATGCGCGATCGACCAGAGCGTATCCGCAGTCTTCACCTCCATCAGGTTGCCAAAGAGACGCACCGCCGCGTCGCCCTCGCCCGTGCGGGCGCGGCAGCACATGCGGTGGAGGAGCGCCCACGCCTCCGTCACCTCACCGCGCAAATCAAGCGTCCGGCTCGCGGCCTTGAGCCAGTCCGGCGTGGTGCGGTTCATGATCGCACCAGGGTAAAGCCCCACAAGGTGCGAGATGTGGCGATGGTGCTTCTCCCGCACGAAGTCGCCGTAGAAGCGTTCCTCGCGGTATTCCTTGATCTGCCCGCTCTCGCCCACCTGCACGGGATCGTACTTCGCAAGCTGTTCCTTGCAGCGCTTCACCACGGAATCGTCCTCGCGTCCGAGCAGCTTCGCAAAGCGCACGAACGCCGCGTTGTTGAGAAGGATCATCTGCTGGTCGAACGCGCAACCGACGGTTTTGTAGTAACCTCCCTGTTTGCGAATCTGCTCCGGCGAGGCGGAGAACTTGGAGAGGTAAAGTCCGTTCGTCTCGACGACACAGCGCGTGAGGAAGTCCGCCATGCCGCGCAGCACGGGCCAGCACTGCTTCTCAAGGACATCACGGTCCTGCGTGAAGTCATACCAGTCGATGTAGAGCGCCGTGGTGAAGCCGCCCGTTCCGGGGCCTGAATGTCCGCCAGGCGCGCCGCTCACCTGATACGGCCACGAGGCCGTCCCGACGCTCCAGCAGTCATCCGTGAGCGGTGCCTTCAACCCTTCGGGATTCACCCGGCGGAGATACCCCTCGGCGGCGGCGCGCGTCGTAGGACGGAACGCCGCGTTGAACGCGGCATACGCCTCCATGCACTCCGCCATGTTGCATGAAAAAGCGCCCCAGTAGTCCATCTGTACGTTGATGTTGTGCCAGAACCCAGAACCCCACGTAGTCATGAGAACCGGACCCGCCCAGCAACCCTGTAGCGAACCAGGGAGCGTACCCGGACGCGATGACGAAGCGAGCAGGAACTTTCCAAGCCGCCAGTAGAGCGCCTGAAGATAGACGCTGTTTCCGCCAAGCGCACGAAGTTCAGGCGTGGTGAGCGCCATGTCCGCCGCATCGAAGTCAACGTCGATGGAGCTGCGCCCGACAAGGCCGCGGAAGTCGGCGAGGTGGCGTTTCTTCAATGCGGCGTAACCAAGCGCGGACGCATCCGCAATGCGACGTTCGGCCTCGGGGGATGGGTCAGGCCCGAAGTACGGCGTCCGGTCGTAGTCCCTGTCAGAACCCTGTCCCTTTGACGCCTCGAACATCTCCGGCACGAAGCGGTAGTTGGTGGCGAGCGTATAGACGACCGTCGCCTCGGTGGCGTTTGCGACGGCGAGGGCGCCGCCGTCACGCCGTTCAACCGTTCCGTCAGTCAGCACCTTGAATCGTCCGGCGAGTTTTACGCCGTACGCACCGCTCTTCTCGGAGAGCCGGATGTCTCCGGACTGTAGCGCAACCGCACGGTCACGCGGGACGCGTGACCCTACCATGGATGACACTTCACCTGTTCTGTCCATCGGCGGCTTCGCATCGAGGAACGGAACTTGGGCGCGGAGCGTGAAGGAGAGCGCGCCCTTCTTCGACGCCGTAAAGCGCATCGCGCCAACCTTGTCGGGATAGGAAGTGAAGTATTCGCGCGCATAGTCCACGCCGCCCGCCTTGTACTTCACCGTCACAAGCGCGTCTTCAAGATCCATCTCGCGCACGTAGTCCGTCACGTCCTTGTGCCCGAACTCCACAAACAGGTCTGCCGAGTCGGTGAGGTTTCCCTGAACCCATCTGGAACTGGGATGCCTCTGCTGCGTGTGGAAGGTCGGCTCGGTGAGCTGCAGTCGCTCCACGTCCGTACCGCCGAACTCGGACACTCCGAAGTAGCCGTTGCCGAACGAGAGCGACCGGCGCTGCCAGCCCTTAAGGCTCCACTCCCCTGGCTCGCGGAAGCGGATCTTCCACATGGCGTCAGGATGCGGCGCCTTGTTCTCCACGCGCTTCACGCTCTGCCAGCTCGGAACAAATCCACCGTCAGACGGTACCTTGCGCGTATCGCCATCCACGGACATCGTCACCTCGTCCGAAGCGGAAACGTTGATTTCAACAATGGTCTCGCGCCCCGTTTGAATCGGCACCGGGTGGCTCCATGAACAGACGCCGCCGATCACGGCACGGAACCTTCCCTGATAGACATCGACGAGGAAGCCATCGCCCTTGCCCGGCGTCACATTGTCGAGTAGGCGCTGTGCGGCTGCGGCGTTCTTCGTGACAAACCGGCACGTGAAGCGCATCCCCTTCTCGGCATCGGCAACCGTCGGGAACGGCTTCACCCGGTCGCCGGCCTTCGCGGGACCTGCATGGTACGTCTTTCCACCGAAGGAAAGCCGGATATCTTTGAACTCCCCGACGAAGCGGTTGTCGCCCTTTGAATTGACGCCGAACGACATCGGCAGTTTCTGGTTCACCGGCATACCGCACATCGCGGAGAGCATCGTACATACACCCACCACCAGTATCGTTATTTTCTTCATTGTGGTTTTCTTGCTTTTATTTCAAAAATCCCATCAGAGCAGGAGCCGGGCTTGCTTCAACGGAAAAAGAGATAACCGCCCGTCCAAGCCGGCACCGACGGCAGAATCACTAGGGCGTCACTACCCTCGCGCGTAACGTCAAGCACAACGTCTTCCGCGTCGAGCATCGACCACACCGCCTTCGTCGCGTGAGCAGGGACGCCGCGCAGACGCATCCGCACGGGCGGCGTGCGGCCGACAGACGTGTTCACGAACACGACGGACGCGAGCGTGCCGTCCTTGCATACGCGCGGCTGCACGAACGAACGCGTGGGCGTCTCCAGAAGTACCGGCGACTTGCCGTGCGACGCCCAGTCCGCAAGGCGATGGAGCTGCCCCACCCTGTCGCCCGACGCAATCGCGAGCGCCGCCGTGAACGCATGGGTTCCAAACACCACGCGGCGCTTCCCGCCCTTCGTCTCAAACCTCATCGCCGCACACCCCGGCAGGTTCAGCGGCGCGTTGTTCGCGTCGCTGTAGTATTCGGAAAGGGCCTCGGCACCCGGCGCGGGTTTCAGGAAAAGCGTCTGGCCCGCCACTGGCGTTTCACGCGCCTTGAAGCCTTCGTTCGCGGGAACGGGCAGGAAGCGTTCGCGCAGACCCCCGCCAGCCGCAACGTATCCCGCAAGCCCGATTTCCGCGCCGTATCCGGCCTTGAAGAGGATTTCCGCCGCCGCGCCGTCGATCAGCAGGTCTTCGGCAAGAAGCCGAGCCACGGCTTCCTTGCCCGTATCGACCGCCTCCTTCGCCGCAGTCGTGGTGATGATGCGCGCGAGGTCCGAACGCGCGCCGGGTATGAGCGGCTTGAGGGGCAGGGAACCGGTCAGAAGCTGGACGGGCGGACTGCCCGCAAATCCGTAGCCGCACCGCGCCGCGCCCTCGTTCAGCGCCACGTAGCGCTTCATCATCGCCGCATTGCGCGCAAGCGGAGCAAGGATCTCGTCGCCGTACCATTCCGGCGTCTCGAATCCGGCGTCCATCACGAGCGCGGAAATTGAGTTCATGCCCTGCGCAAGCGACTCAAGCGCCTCAAGAAGTACGCCCTGTCCTGTGCGGCAGGCGAAGGAGCGCGGACACGACTCGATCTCCGGACAGATTCTGTCGATGAACGGCAAGGGGCCGATCGTGTCGATCTGGAGTGCCAGCGTATACGCCTTCCCGATCTGCGCGCGCGCGTCGCTGTCGAAGTACGCGCCCGCGCCGGGACGCATTCCCACGGGCAGGCCCGTCGCCGCATGATGCGCCTCGTAGAGAAGGCGGTGTTCGGGGAAGCAACGTCCCGGTTGCTGCTGGCACATCCGCGTTTCAGGGGACGCCGCGTGGACCGCCTCGGCGATCACGCGCACCAGCTCGGCCTCGCCCTCGAATGCGAACGCGCGCCAGCGCGCGGCAAGCGCGGCATCGGTCTTCATTTCCTCGACCAGCTGCTTGCGCGTACGCGCCTTCCCCTCCTTCTTGGCGAACTGCCCGAGGCAGTACTCGCAGTGGCAGCCCCAGCCGGGGCCGCCGTGGTTGATGATGCGGATGTCGTCGTCGATCCACACGGAGTAGGGACGCATCGCGGCGGCGTAGAGCGCGGACAGCTCCTTCATGTACGCGAGGAATCCCGGCGCGCGGAAGCAGTTGCATCCCTTCGCCACGGCTCCGTTCGCCGACGTGAACCCCTGCCACGTCATGCCAGTGTTGTCCGCATAGTAGAGGAAAGAGTCGCCGTGCCCGATCGTGGCCTGTATCTGGAGCGACGGCAGAATGCCGATCCTGCGCAAGTCGTCCGCCGCCTTCGCGAGCCGTTGGGCGGCGGCGCGGTGTTCCGCCATCTTCGGGAAACTGATGCCAG
>JAFUDL010000279.1 GCA_017459225.1 Kiritimatiellia bacterium | reverse complement strand
GTCGGGACGGACGACCTCCTGCTCGTGAAGGGCGACCGCCGAATCGCCTCAGGGCGGCTTTCCAGGCTGGGCGTGCAGCCCGCATTTGCCGTGGAGGCGCTATGCTGAACGTCGATCCATTCGCCCTGATACTCCTCTTCGTGGGGATGTCGCTCCTGCCGTTCGTGGCGATGGTGTCGACATGCTACCTGAAGATCGTCGTCGTGATGTCCCTCATCCGCAACGCGCTGGGCGTGCAGTCCATCCCGCCGAACATGGTCATCAACGCCCTCGCGCTGATCCTCACGTTCTACGTGATGTCGCCAATCGCGTCGCAGAGCTGGGACCTTCTGCAGGAGGGGCTGAGGAACAACAAGCCGGAGGTCATCTACAAGACGGACCTCGCGGCGCGCGCGGCGGAGCCGTTCCGCGACTTCCTGCAACGGAACACGGCCGAGCAGCACCACGCCTTCTTCGTGCGCACGGCGGAGAAGCTGTGGGCGAAGGAGGAGGTGGACGAGTCCGGCAACACGGTGAAGGTGCCGGCGAAGGTGGACGAGCGGAGCTTCTTCATCCTCGTGCCGAGCTTCTGCGTGTCGGAGCTGACGCGCGCGTTCCAGATCGGGTTCCTCGTGTATCTGCCTTTCATCGCGATCGACATCATCGTGTCGAACATCCTGCTCGCCATGGGCATGATGATGGTGTCGCCGGTCACGATCTCGCTGCCGTTCAAGCTGTTGCTGTTCGTCATGGTCAACGGATGGGCCCGCCTCATCCAGGGGCTCGTCCAGTCATACGTCCAGTAAGGAGTCCGCCGCCATGTCCGAAGCCCAGCTCCTCGATTACGCGCAGACGACGCTGATCCTCGTCCTGAAGCTCTCGATGATCCCCATCGTGGTGGCGACGGTGATCGGCCTGCTCGTGTCGCTGCTGCAGGCCCTGACGCAGATCCAGGAACAGACGCTCGGCTTCGCCGTGAAGCTGATCGCGATTTCGATCACCATCATGCTGGCGGCCCACTGGATGGGCGGCGAGCTGCTGTTGTTCACGCAGGACATCTTTACCAACTTCCCGTTTGTGGCGCGTTAGGAAACGACCATGACCATTGAAGAGCACTACAACGCAATCGCACCGAAGCTCACGAGCTACCTCGTGGGCGCGGGGACGGACTACCACGCCGCCTGCGACATCGTGCAGGAGACGTTCCTCCGCCTCTGGAAGAAACGCGACGAGCTTCTGGACGACCCAGCGCAGGTCAGCGGCTACGTCTACACGATCGCCCGCAACCTGCGCGCCGACCGTCTCCGCAAGCAGGCGCGCGAGACGCTGCAGGAGGAGATCACGGACGAAGACGCGGGCGCCGTGATGCCCCCTGATTCAAGCCCTTCCGACGCCGCCTACCTGCGCCGCCGCCTGAACGACGCGCTCGCCCAGCTTCCGCCGCTCGTGCGCGAGGCGTTCGCGCTGTTCCAGATATCCGAACTGTCCGTGCGCGAGATCGCCCGCATCACGGGCGCTTCGGAAAACCTCGTCAAGGTGCGCGTGCACCGCGCGAAGATGAAGCTCCGCGAGCTCCTCGCCGACGTGGCCTAAAACCCGGTGTGGCAAGGGCGCCCTCGCCCTTGCGGCAAGGCCGAGGCGGCCGCGACCTATGCTTCGTAGGGGCGTACGCGCAACCGCGCGCCGAGTCCCTCCGCGATCGCCCGGCACCGCTCCTGCTTCTCAAGGCTCGTCACCGGCTCGCCCACCACGGTCATCACCACGCTCGGCAGCAGCGCCGCCGCCTCCTGCGTGAACTTCAACATGGCCGGATAGGCCGCCGCGCCGAACTTCGGGCGGCAGACGGAGAGGTATTCCGCCGGGTCGTCCGTGTTGAGGCTGATGGAGAGGCAGTCGACTTTCCCCACGAACAGCGGTGCGGTCGGCTTTCCGTGGATGAGGTCGGAGAGGCCGTTCGTGTTCACGCGGACGCGGAGCGTCGGGTCTTGCTCCTTGAGGTGCGCCGCCGCCGCGAGCAGCACGTCGAGGCGCTCCGTTGGCTCGCCGTATCCGCAGAACACGACTTCCCGGAAGCGGGTGAAGTCCCACTGCCCGAGGCTGTCGACCGTCTCTTCGAGAGTCGGCTCGCGCTCCAGCCAGAGCGGGCCCGATCCGAACACGCCGGAGCCGTTCTGCCGCAGGCAGAACGTGCAGTTGCACGGACACCTGTTCGGGAGGTTCACATAGACGGCGTCCTTGACCTGGTAGGTGATTGTCATAGAAGATTCCTCTTTTGTTTTAACACAGAGGCGCTGAGACTCAATAGAGAAAAATTCCGTTCTTTGCATTTCATCGATCTCTGTGACTCTGTGTCTCTGTGTTAAAAAATTATTTCCTTCAGTACTTCTTCGATGGCGAGGCCGTCCTTTTCGGGGATGCCCATTTCCACCGTGCGACGAACGGCCGCCGCCGTGAAGCGGCTCGCCTTGCGCACGGACGCGGCGAAGTCGACGCCGTTCACGGCGTCCGCGAGGATCACCGAGGCGAACACGTCGCCGGTGCCGCTCCGGTCGGTGCCGATCCGCGGCTCCACGCACAGCGACGGGGTGCGGCCCGACTCGTAGATGAAGTTGACGAGCGTCTC
>JAFUDL010000022.1 GCA_017459225.1 Kiritimatiellia bacterium | reverse complement strand
AGGTCATCTCATATCCGGTGGACGGAGTGCGCTGGTCTGGCACGGGTGACGCCACTGACATTTCGTATGACGACTTCATCGCCGCACTCGAGGCGAAGATGGACGAGAAGAACACGTTCAGCCAGCAGAAGATGATCGAGCTCCAGTCGCTCACGAACAAGCGCGACCAGAGCTACGACATGGTTTCGAACGTGCTGAAGAGCCTCAACACGGTGCTGGTTGGAACGGTGAACAACATCTAGGCGATGATTGGCAACGGAGGGTTGAACGGCGGTTGAAAACGGCAATTGACAGGCTTGTGGCGGCGATAGGGTATCCCGACGGCGATCCGGCGGGAGCGCATGGTCGTACGCTGCGCGTGGACGGCATGGAGATTGAGGCCGAGGAGCGTGACGGCGGCATCGTGCTTTCGTATGTTCTCGGCGGAGAAGAATCTCTTCTGCCCACGCTTGCCGAATATGCCGCTGGGCGAATGCTGAAGGAGAGCGCCACGCTCGCGTGGGACGCCGATGGCCGCATTGCGGAGAGCGGCGGCGAAGGCAGGGCGATTCTCTGGCAGGACGCGCCCGCAACCGCGGACGCGCATGAACTTGTAGGATTTTTCGAGACGTTCATGGATTCCTGTGACTGGTGGCGGGCAAGGGTGGAGGCCCTGCGCGTAAACGAGGCCGCTTTGCCGGACGAAGCGCTGGTGATACGGCCCTAAGGAGAGTGTGAAAATGTGGAAATGTGAAAATGTGAAAGTGTGGAAATATGGGAATGCGAAGAGCATTTGCATATTGGCTGTTTGCATATTTGCATGTCTGCACGCCTTCACCGCCTGCAATGCGGCGCCCATCCCGTGGAAGCTGCCCACCTACACGCTCGTTGCGAGGAACATGGATCTTCGCGTCGCGCTCGACACGTTCGCCGTCGCCGAGGGGTTGTCCGTTGTGATGTCGCCTGCGGTCTCCGGCGTGTTCTCCGGCGACTTCAAGGATGTGCCGCCGACGGAATTTCTCAACAAGATCGCAACCACCCACAATCTCATCTGGTACTACGACGGCGCCGCGCTCTATCTCTACGGATCGGGCGAGACGGCGACGATGCTCATCGACCTCCAGTACATGAAGGCCGCAGAGGTGCGGAGCATGCTCGCGGAGCTTGGAGTGGAGGACGCCCGCTTCCCGCTTAAGACGACCTCGAACGACGAGCTGATCATGGTGGCGGGTCCGCCGAGATACGTGAGCCTCGTGGCGGAGTTGATCGCGAAGGCCGACAGGCTGCGCGAGAAGCGCACGTACAACGAGGTGGAGACTCGCATCTTCCCGCTGAAGTACACGTGGGCGGACGACGTGAGCTTCCGCGTGTCGAGTCCGGAGAGCGCACTCGCCATACGCGGCATCGCCCGCGTTCTCGACGAGATCGTGAACGACTCGCAGAACACCAAGGCACGCGACACCGCCAGCACGAACGAGGTGTCGGCCATCGAGGCGCAGGTGCAGCAGATGTTCCGCCCGGTGATCCGCGCCGAGAACAGGCTCAATGCCGTGCTCGTGCGCGACGTCGTGTGGCGCATGCCGATGTACGAGAAGCTCATCCGCGAGCTCGACGTGCCGCAGAAGCTGGTCGAGATCGACGTCACGGTGCTGGAGCTTTCGAAGGAGGACGCCCTCGACTGGCAGCTTTCTCTGGCGCATGCGACTTCGTGGGGACATTCCGGCACAGGCGCCGGTCAGAACGCCGGCAACCTCTTCAGCCCGGAGAACATTGCCGGCATGGGCTTCGCCGGCGCGCTCACGCACATCCACTCCGCATACAGTCTCGCGGCGTCGATCAGCGCGCTCAAGGAGAAGGGCAAGGCGCGCTCGATTTCGCGTACGGCGTTGCTGACGGTGAACAATCTCGCGGCGGAGCTTTCCGATACGCAGAGCTACCACGCGAAGGTGGTGGGCACGGAGGTGGCTTCGCTCGAGGAGGTGCGCGCGGGCACGAAGCTGCAGGTGAAGCCGAGGATCATGGGATCCTCCACGACGAACGCGCCTAACCAGGTGTGGCTGTCGCTAGAGCTCGACGACGGCGGGTTCGAGTCGATAACCGTGGACGCGATGCCGATGTCGCGCTCGTCGACGCTCCAGACGCAGACCGCGGTGTTCGAGAACGAGAGCGTGATGCTTGCCGGATATCTGCGCGACATCGAGGAGGATGCCGGCTGGGGCATCCCATGGCTGCGCGACATTCCTTGGATCGGCTGGATATTCGGCGGCAAGTCAACCCGCAAGGAGACGGTGCAGAGAATGTTCATCCTCACTCCGCACGTAGTGGACATCGACCAGGAGATGGTGGCCAGGATGCAGGCCACGCGCCTCAGGGACGTCAAGGAGGCCGAGACGATGGAAGACGACGCAGACGCGAGCGACAACGACCGCAAGCGCCGCGACCTTGAGCGCGCTGACATGCGTGAGCGCCGCAACGAAAAGTCCGCCTACGATCTCAGGCGCCGCAAGGCCGAGCTCGACCACGAGAAGGCCATGCGGCAGATTGAGCGTGACCGCAGTATTCTTATGCTCGAGGACGTAGTGCATGGCTGGAAGGACGAGGAGAAGTCCGAGCGCGAGAAGTTCAAGGCAGAAGTCGATGCCAAGAAGGCGGAAGCTGAGGCGAAGCAGGCCAAGGACGAGGCCAAGAAGGCCGAACCCGCCAAGGACGAGCCCAAGAAGGAAGAACCCAAGAAGGACGAGGCGAAAAAGGAAGGCTGATGGAAGGCGCGGTGACAATAGATGGCGGCTTCGCGGAAGTCGGGGCGGGACTGTGGCTGATGGGCCGCAGTCAGCCTGCGGCTTTCTTCGGAAGCGTGTCGCGTCGCTGCAGAAGGGGATGGATTGTGCGGGACAGGTCGCATCTTAATCTCGTTGAGACCGCTGCGGCGGCGAAGTGCGCGGATTCTTCGCGTCCGTTCCTCACGCACATTCCATGCGCGGCGCCGGTGTTTGCCGTCTCTTCCAAGATACTTGTAGCGCCTGCGGCCGCGCGCAAGGACGCCCGCAGCGTGAAGCTTGTGCCGATGAGCCTGCGCAATGCGGTGTGTGTGACGGAGTTCGTCTCCGAATGGGTGGTGATGGCCACGGTTGGCCGCACGGCGCGCATGGCCCTTGCCGACGACGAGACGATTTCCGTAAGGCCGGAGGCTGCGGTCGCATGGACGGGAAAGATGCCGACAGGCTTCTGCCCGAAGCTGTCGATATGGGACATCCTGCTGCCGCGTGGTCCGCGCGATCTGCTTTTCACGTTCTACGGTCCCAGCGTCGTGTGGATCGAAGGCTCCTGCGTCTCTTCGCCGCTCGTACCCCGTCGCTCGCCGTTCGCCGTTCAAAGGAGGGGCTATGGCGCTTGATGCGGCACAGATTCTCCGGCAGACGTATGCGGCCGGCGCTGAGGCGATGCAGCAGATGCGCGAGATGGCCGAGGCCGCCCGCGTGGCTCCGCCTGTGGCGGAGCGCGGAGAGATGATGGGAACGTCGTTCGTGGTGCAGGCGGATCCCATGGCGGAGCTGCAGGACTCGATGGAGGAGCTGTCGTTTCAGTTCGAGGAGAAGACATCCAAGAAGGTAGCCGACAGGAAAATGGGCGAGATGCAGGGGCCGCGCACAGCGTTGCTCAAGGCGGTCGAGGCGTGGCTTGCGATGCTGCCCGACATGCCTGGGCGCGACGCCCTGGCGCGCGTGCTGCGCAATCTGCGGTCCGCGCAGGCGGAGGGCTCGGCGGATCTGCGGGAGCTGATGAAGGACGTATCGCGCGGTTCCACCGACCCGTCGCATCAGTTCGCGATGCTTGACATCCTGGAGCAGGCGTTCGGCGAGGGTGAGGAAGAGCTGCGTGCGCTCGTGCGAGAGGCGAAGGCGAGGCTCGCGCAGGAGAAGGGTCCTGAGATACGTGCCGGGCTTAACCTTGCCGAGGAGATCAACGCCAGAGCGTCCACGCCCGAGGAGATGCGCGAGCTTCGCGACATGTACAGGAGCGAGGTGGTTGGCTTCACGAAGCCGCAGGAATGCTTCCGAGCGCTGCTCGCCTCGCGAGGCGCCGCAGGAATAGGCGACGCGATAGACTTCCTGATAGCGGGCTGCGGAGCGGATCTGAAGTCGCAGACGCCGTCGCTCGAGGCCGCCGCGCTTGGGCGCATCCTGACTGATCTTCAGTGCGTGCAGGTGCTTCAGACGGTGCTTGAGGCTCTTTCCGCGCTCGGCTTCAGAATGCAGCGGCAGTTCGGCGAGAGATGCGCTCTCGACGGGGAGCAGATGACGGGCCGCGTCTTGGACTTCACGGAGCAGGCGTTCGTGGCGGCGCCTGGGATCGCGGCGTTCATCGGCGACTGCGGCATCGTGCAGCTGCTTGCGCGCATGGACTTCGCGCGCGAGCTCACAGCGCTATTCAGAAAGCTCTCGCCGCGACTCTTCGCGCGCGAGGGAGACAGGCAGCGGCTTGTCGACGCCGCGCAGGAGCACCTCGACGACCTCATCGCCGAGGAGAACGACGCCGAGGCGCAGGGAGGTGCCGCATGACCGTGCCGGCGTGGATAGACGCAATGGTGGCAGACTTCGGCCGCTCGGCCGGGGTGAAGAATCTCGCGCTCGGCGAGCGCGGCGCGGCGGCGCTTTCGTTCGAGACGGGTGCGGAGCTTCGGCTCGAATACGTGGGCGAGGAGCTGGTGATGGCGGTGACGATGCCTGGAGGCGGCGATCTTCGCAGGCTGCTTGCGCTCTCGCATCCAAGGGCGAGGCACGGCGGATTCCGCATGCGCACGGGCGTTGTGGCGAAGTCCGGCCGCCGCGTGATGGCGGTGCGCATTCCGGAGCGAGACGTCACGCTTCCCGCGCTCAATGCCGCGTTCGCGGCGTTGTGGAGCGCGGCAGGAGAGATGGGAGGCGAAAGATGAGCATCGGGGTATCGAGAACGACAGAGCCTCTGAGCTTCAACGTGGGCATAGGCAGCGCCGGCTATGCCGACGTGATCGACTCGCCCGTTTCGGGCCAGCCTCAGAAGGCGCTGATGCCTGGCTCCACCACGGTGTCGCAGGCGGTGGACGCATTGTTCCCCACCGACCGTTCCGTCTGCGGCGAGATAATGCGCGCGCTAGTGGCGTCCAACACATCCACCCTGCGCACGTCCGGCGGCTTTTCCGATGCCGCGCACAGCGCCGTGCAGTCGCTTCGCTCCCGTGGAACGTCCGCCGCCGACGGGGCGGCGCGCGAAATCGAAAACCTGCTCGCCGACGCCGACCTCTTCGAGCACTACAGAATGTCGTTACTGGAGACGTGATGGCAGGAATAATCTCAAACATCTCGAACTTGTTCAGCCGGTTCGGCGACCTCGTGCTCGCCGTTCTGGTGGTGTGCATCATCGGTCTTTTGATCATTCCGCTGCCGTCTCCCGTGGTGGACCTGCTGATCGCGACGAACATCATGATCTCGACGGTCCTCCTGATGCTCTCACTCTATCTGCCGAGGGCGCTGGCGTTCTCAACGTTCCCGTCGATGCTTCTCTTCACCACGCTCTTTCGCCTTGCTCTCAACGTCACCACTACGCGGTGCATCCTGCTGCACGGCGCGCAGGACGCCAACGCCGCCGGTTCTATCATCAACACATTCGGCAACTTCGTGGTTGGTGGCAACTTCGTGGTTGGCGCCGTGATCTTCCTCATCATCACGATCGTGCAGTTCGTCGTGATCTCCAAGGGCGCCGAACGTGTCTCTGAGGTGGCAGCGAGGT
>JAFUDL010000278.1 GCA_017459225.1 Kiritimatiellia bacterium | reverse complement strand
GTGTCCGATGATGAGGGCAGGAGACGTGTTCTATGCCGACTACGCGAAGCCGCAGGGATTCTGCGACGAGGCGTGGAAGGCAATCTACCAGTATGTGTTTGCGCTGGCGCACGGCGCGGACAAGTCGCTCTTCTACTACGGTGACTGGATCAAGAAACCCGGCGTCGCCATCGTGAGCTGCAACGACGGACTCCGCCCCGTCATCATGAAGCTCGAAACGACCGACGAGGAATCGAAGATTGACTACCATCCAATTGAAAGGTAACCAAGAGCAAATGACAATCCGAGAATACGAAGAGGATGACATCGACGGCATGATTGCCATCTGGAACGAGATCGTGGAGGCGGGCGACGCATTCCCGCAGGAGGAACCGTTGACGCACGACACCGGCAAGGAATTCTTTGCGGCGCAGACTTACACGGGCGTCGCAGTGGACGAAGGCGGGAAGGTCGTGGGGCTCTACATCCTCCATCCGAACAATGTCGGACGCTGCGGACACATCTGCAACGCAAGCTATGCCGTCAGCTCGAAGTGCCGTGGGCGGCACATCGGCGAAAAGCTCGTCCTTGACTGCCTTGCGCAGGCGAAGAAGCACGGGTTCGGCGTCCTCCAGTTCAACGCCGTGGTCGAAGGCAACATCCATGCGCGGCATCTCTACGAGCGTCTTGGCTTCACCCAGCTTGGAACCATTCCGCGCGGCTTCCGCATGAAGGACGGCTCCTTCGCAAACATCTGCCCGTACTACAAAGAACTCGCCTGACACCGTTGCGCGGCGGCGCGCGCAGGCGAGCGGACTCTATTACTCTCCACCTGGCAAATTGCGCTTCCCGGTGATGCTGTCAAGTTCAATTCGGTAGATGCGTACGGCGGAGAGTCCCCAGCAAGTGTCAAGCGGCACATTTTTGAAACCGCAATGTTCGCAAATCAGCCGCAGGCCCTCAAGTATTTCCTTGTCGTCCTCGACAACTTTACACTTCCCAAAACCGATGACGCTTTCGTAGCGTGTCGTGATCCCATGTGCCTCGACTTCGTATCCGAGGAAAATGTCGCCTTCGACGCACACGCGCCCGTCAGCATCCAACATGTCAACCTTCATGCCTTTGCGGGCACAATGGAAATAAACGACTGGCTTCTCGCCGCTTAAATCTAGGCCGAACGAAACGGGAACCACGTATGGGCCGTCAGTCCCCGTTAAGCCGATTCGCACCGTGTCGCACCGCCGGAGAATGTCGAGGATGTCTTTTTTGTCTGTTACTTCACGATTCTTTCTTCTCATATTCTGCCTCCTGTCCCGTAAGAAAGACGCCGACATTATATCAAAATCGGGAATGTTGTGCGTGGCCAATGAAATCTGCTACCGCTGCCAATGAGTGAAGCCCGGCGTCGCCATCGTGAGCTGAAACGACGGCCTCCGCCCGGTCATCATGAAGCTTGAAGCGACTGACGAGGAATCAAGGATCGACTACGAGTCGGTGAAAAGGTGACATTATGTGAGATAGGAAATTCCTATCTTAAAGCAGGATAATTTTCGATTACCATATAGCACTTAGATTGTGGGATAATATCTGCCGTTGACACCACAAGAAAGGAGCAACTACAATGAGCAAAGTACTAGATGAAGTTCTGGCGGCAAACGCCGCCTACCAGAAGGATTTTGGGGAGAAAGGAAAACTGCCGATTCCACCCGGGCGGCATTTCGCCATCGTCACGTGCATGGACGCGCGGCTTGACCCGGCCAAGTTCGCCGGTCTCGCGGAGGGAGATGCGCATGTGATACGTAACGCCGGCGGACGGGTGAACGACGAGACGATCCGGTCCCTCATCATTTCCCACAAGCTGCTTGGCACGCAGGAATGGTTCGTGATACACCACAGCGACTGCGGCATGCTGACGTTCACCAACCCCGTAATCCATTCCCTGCTGGACGAGAGCCTGGATACAGCCTCGCTCGGTCCAGATGGATGGTACAACGAGACGAAGAACGGCGGTGCCGACTCCCGCCACATCGACTTCCAGCCCATCTCCGACCTCGCCGAAAGCGTGGTGGAGGACGTGCGCAAGATTCGCGAGAATCCGCTCGTGCCGAAGTACATCCCGATCTACGGCTACATCTACGACGTGAAGACAGGTGCGCTTGTTGAAGTCCCGGCCGCGACCGAGGTCGGCAAGGCCCGGTAAAACCGAAACCGCTTTGCGTGGCATCCCATCCTTCGGTTTCCGGCTGTGAAGGGGAACCGGAAGCCGGAGGATGGATTTAGGAAGAGAAGGCTGCCATGTCGGAACCGAACGCCAGACGCACAACTCATCTCACGCGCGACGCCGCGTGGGAGCTCTTGACGCGTTACAACAAGGACGCGTTCCATCTCCATCATGCCGAGACGGTCGAGAAGACAATGCGATATTTTGCGCGCGAGCTCGGATACGCCGAAGATGAAGACTACTGGGGCATCGTGGGGATGTTGCACGACATCGACTTCGAGCAATGGCCGCAGCAGCACTGCGTCAAGAGCCAGACCCTGCTGAAAGAGCTTGGGGTCGAGGACTCCATCAACCGGGCCGTCGCCTCGCACGGCTACGCCATCTGCACCGACATCGCTCCCGAACACGAGATGGAGAAGATCCTCTATGCCGTAG
>JAFUDL010000277.1 GCA_017459225.1 Kiritimatiellia bacterium | reverse complement strand
GGTGCCGCTCGACAAGATACAGGAAATGGACGTGTTCTCGCTTGTCGACCTGGCGCGCCGCCCGGGGAAGACGGTGGCGATGAAGGCCGGGCCGAAGCAGCGTCTCACGGCGTTGACGCGGCGAGAGACGGCTGACACAATAGAGAATCGCGTGGTTCTGGACTTCATTCTGCGTTCGGCGCGTTCGGCGCGGCAGTATGTTGACGAGATGTGCGCACGATGTCCGCGCCGTGCAGCATGCCGGCTCAACGATCCCGTTGTGGAGAAGAATTGCCCCAGCGAGCGCGTGAAGATTGTCGCCGCCTATTCCAGGCACTGCGCGGCGTGGATCAGGAGCGGGGCGTTCGCCGAGGTGACTCGTCTCAAGGAACCTCGTACGCGCCCTAACTATGTGCTGCAGCAGAACATCCGTTATGTGAAGGTATGGAAGTATTATCTTAGGCTTCTGCGTCTCGAAGACATCGAGGAAGACATGTGGCGCTGGCGGCGCGCGGCGTGGTCGGACATGACGAAGATGCTTTTCATGATGGTGTGGGAGGATCGGCTCAAACCTCACGCGAAGCTCCAGACGTCGCGCCGTCCGTTCATGATTCGCTCCGTCAACCGCAACGGACGCTGGTTCGTGCCAACGCCATTTGAGGATTCGCTTGTCTTTGGCGAGCGGGGCGTGTACAAGACGCTTTACATGCTCGCGACGGAAGATGCAGTGCGCTTGACAGGCGACAAGGGGCTCGCAAAGAAGAACGCCGATTTCTTCATCGTGGTTGCGACGGCTGATGTAGGACGCGGCAGTCGCGGGGCGACCGCCACGGGTAAATTCTCTGTTTGGCCCGTGTGGGCGTTTTGCGGCGATGCAAAGACGCAGCGCGCAATGGACGCGCAGACACTTGCGAAAGAGGCGGCGGATGAGATCGACGCGGCGGGGATGTGCGGTCTCGTTCTCTTTCCGTCAGACGAGAATTTGTCTGCGTGGACCGGTGAGACGTGCGTGCTGGGATTGAACCTCTTTTCTGCCGATGCAGATGCGGCATTTACTTCAATTGAAAAATTTCTGAAGGGGGTACTGTCATGAGTACCTACACAGGGTTTGACATGGCTCCATCCGCCTTGAGGTGGTTCGTTCGAGACGGGATGGACGCAGACGGCGTGTCGGGCGGCCCGATATACGGCATTCGAGGTTGCCCGAGACATCCCGATCGCGACTACGACTCGGCGGTTTCATGGTCCGACGCGATGGCGTTCAGAGAAGGGGCGTTCTCTGAGAAGTTCAAGTCTGGCGTTGAAAAGACAGTCAAATACGAACTCCCGCAAGGCCATGCCTCCGACTGGCTAAGATCGTTCTTCCGGAGTCCCGGCGGACATCCGGCGGTTGACGTGAACGGCACGATTGCCGTAGCCGTGCCGGACCATGCCTCGCCTGAAGACCGAGATGAAGTGTTGGCAGGGCTGTCCATGGCCAAGTATGCAAATGTGTCGCTCATCTGGCGTCCGGTTGCAGCACTGCTGGGCTGGATGGACGACTTGAAGAACAAGAAGGGCAAGAATCTGTCGACGTTGCTGGACCGGCGGATATTTGTCTTGGATCTTGATGCCGGACGCCCGGAGATGACGGAACTCAGGTGTGTACGCCACCGCAGGCATCGTGGCTGGATCGTACCGAGTCGTAGGCAACCGTCATCTGATACCATTTCAACAGATGATTCCTTCGAAAGGGCTTGCTACAAGGCGACGCTTGACGGCGTGGAGGAATGGGAGCAACTCGTTGGCGGCCAGTTCTTCGCCGATCTCCAGCGCGCCATCGAATCTGTTGATGACGGATATGATGCGTGGGTTCGCAGGTGGGGCGCATGGAGGCCGAAGCGTGTCACATTTGCTGCGCAGCTGCCGCAAAAAATTCTAGCGTTTGTGGCAGACATGATCGTTCGGGTATTGAACGGTGACGACATCCTTCTTGTAAATGGGTGGATTGCGCGCAGATACGGCGGAGAGATCCTTTTGCGGTTCCGCAACAAATGCGATACTGTGGAGGTATTGGAGTCGGATATGGTAGCGAGAGGAGCGGCGCTGTTCGCGGAGCGCCTTGCCAAGGGACAGCCGACGTTCTACGACCGGATCGCAGACTATCAGTTTTGGGATGGGTTACTGACAAAGTGGGTGTCGATGTTCAATGGAGAACAAGAGATTGAACCAGGTCACGAATATAGGTACCCTGAAATTGGCGCGGAGCAGCGCCGACTCAAGATTGAGAAGTATGCCGATAATGTCTCGTTCTACGTGCGTGAACCAAATTCCAAGGAGTATGCACGCAGAATCAAGACGCAGTTTGCCGAGTTCCTGCGTTCGGATCTGGAGCTCAGCCTTTCGGCGGTAGTTTGGCCCGAAAAGGGATCGGCACGGTTCGAGTTGGCGATGTGCGATGTTAAAGCACCAGCGATTTTCGTGTCAGGTAAAACGACGGCGCGGGAAATTATTCTTCGCTGGCGAAGCGAGGACAACTCTGCGCACAAGGAAGTCTCGGTCCAATATATTCAAGAGCATCAGGGGTACGTTGAGCCTCAGCCTGTCCTGGGGCGTATCTACGATTCCGAGGACAACCTTCGGATGGTGGAAGAGTATGTCAAGAATCCGAGAGGGACAGACTACGCCAGACTCTGGGCGACGTATAGCGATCGGTTCCGCCCAGATGTAAGGAATGGCATCGCAGATCGTGTCGGATACAAGGCAACACCCAAAGAGCCGACGCGCGGACTCTTTGGGACGATAAATGTGCCCAATTCGCGTATAGATGCGGCCACGCATCTTTTTGCGCTCAAGTGCGCGAAGGAAGAACCGTATGTTGTGGCAGGCACGGGGGCACCTCTGAAAGACGGAATGCTCAGGCAGAATTATTGTCACAGCGCCGCGCTTGACGGTTACAAAAACTTCATTCGCAGATTGCTGAAGAACAACGCAGCGCCACAGTACAATTTTAGTTTTTACAACGCAGCAGGATATGTTCTGGGCGATCAGCCGTACGATGTGGAATTGTTGTTGAAGTACATTTGCAGAATGACGCATCTTCAAGTCGAACGTGGCAAACTCTGGTGGTCGTTCTTCCGCATGCTCTGCTGGCATCCCGAATGTAAGCTCACTTTGGCGGAAAAGCCCCTGTTGGAGAACGCGCTTTCTATTCTCTGTAGTCAGGATGCTCATAAGGTGGTAAATGGTGGAAAATGGACGTTTAACGACATTAGGTATTTACCGCTTGCCATCCTTTACGCTCTACGCATCCGCGAAAGCGGAGTGGATCTGTCGAATCAGCTAAAACAGCAGTTGATAGCCTTGCTTTCTCCTGGGGGGCTATTGGGTAACGTGGGGTTCCCGCAGACAATGATTCCGAGAGTTGAT
>JAFUDL010000276.1 GCA_017459225.1 Kiritimatiellia bacterium | reverse complement strand
GGGCACGGTGATCGCCGAAGTGGCGCTTCCGCCGGGCGCGTCGCTCGCCCGCACCGAGAAGGTGCTCGCCGAAGTCGGCGCGGCGCTCGGGAAGATCCCCGGCGTCGCGACGATCCTGGAAGTGCCGCACCACTCGCTCACGTCCGGCACCGGTGAGAACGTCGGCATGGTCATCATGGAGCTTGAGGACTGGTCGAAGCGCCCTGGTCCGGGACTTGACATCAAGTCGATACAGAATCAGGCGATGGCCGTCGGTTCGCAGTTCCCGGACGCGCAGGTGCTCGCGCTCGTCCCGCCTCCGATCCAGGGACTCGGCGACTCCGGCGGCGTGACGTTCGCGCTCCAAGCCGTCGCCGGACAGAGCTTCCGCGAGCTTTCGGAGGCGGCGAACAGGCTTGTCCGGCGTATCATGCAGAGCGGCAAGGCGATGTACGCGTTCACTTCCTTCGACTGTTCCACGCCGATGGTGGAGTTCAAGCTCGACCGTGCGAAGGCGGAGGCGATGGGCGTGCCTGTCTCGGACGTCTTCAACACGCTCCAGGCACAGCTCGGCTCGTTCTACGTCAACGACTTCAACAAATTCGGGAAGACGTACCAGGTCAAGATACAGGCCAAGAAGGAAGGCCGCGCCACGATGGCGTCGATCAACAGCATCTACGTGACGGGGCGGAACGGCGCGCAGATTCCGATCAGCGCGCTTGGGACCTTCGAATGGACGCTTGGCTCGCGCCAGGCGGAGAGGTTCAACATGTTCTCCTCGGCCGCGTTCACGTGCCAGGGACTTCCCGGCGTGAGCTCCGGCGAGATGATGCGCCTCTGCGAGGAACTGAAGGACGACGAACTCGGCAAGGACTACGCGCTCGCGTGGAAGGACATGTCCTACCAGGAGAAACGCAACGAAGGCGCAATCGTGTGGCTGCTGGGACTCTCGCTCCTGATGGCCTATCTCTTCCTCGCCGCGCAGTACGAATCGTGGACGGTTCCCGTCTCGGTGATCCTCTCGATTGCGACGGCGGTCGGCGGCGGGCTTGCCGCACTCAAAATCACGGGCCACGCGATGGACATCTACGGACAGCTTGGGCTCCTCATGCTCATCGGCCTCACAGCGAAGACGGCCATTCTGATGGTCGAGTTCGCGAAGCAGCGCCGCGACGAGGGTGTGGGGATTTACCGCGCGTCGGTGACGGGGCTTCGCATGCGCTTTCGCGCTGTGCTGATGACGGCGCTCTCGTTCGTGATTGGCGTGATGCCGCTCCTCTACGCGACGGGTGCGGGTGCGGGCGCGCGCGTATCCGTCGGAACGGTGACGTTCTGGGGAATGCTTGTCGCGACGGTGGCGGGCATGCTACTCGTCCCGCCGCTTTACGTCTGTTTCCAGCGCATCAGCGAGTTTTTCATGGGGCCACCCCGTCCGCCTGCGGAAAATTAGCGTATGCGTGCGATTTTGTTGATTGAAAATGCGGATTCAACGAGACAGTCGTGAAAATATTCCCGCCACAGGAGGCCGGGGCTCTGTAGGCAAATGTAATCCTGTTGGCAATGAACTTTTTGCGTTGAATCTGCATTCGCTTCTTATTGAGGGCATCGTACGCCCCGACGGGAAATGTCATCAGTCCACTTGCATACCCTACGGGGGTATGGTATAATATGCGCCTGACAAGTCAAAGAAGGATTGATGGATGAAAAAATGCATTGAAGACGTGACATCGCTCCAGCTGAGGCTGAAGAAGATCATCGGACAGCTGACTGGCGTCCAGAAGATGCTTGCGGAGGACATTCCCTGCGAGGACATCCTTACACAGCTCAACGCGGCGAACGGGGCGCTCCACCGCCTGTCGTTCATGATTCTCGATGGGCATCTCCGCCACTGCGTGCGCGAGGGCATCGAGAAGGGGAACGCCGACGAGACAATTGAATCGTTCGCGGAGGCGCTTGAGAGTTTCTCCAAGATGGCATAGAAGGGGGTTCGGGAAATGAAAGACATATTGATCGCGTTCGTCCATGTATTCGCCATGATGTCGCCGTGGCTCGTCTTTGGCTTTCTGATTGCGGGCATCATCGCCGTCTGGATTCCGCGCAACTGGGTCAACCGCATGATGGGCGGGAGTTCCGGTTTCGGCGGCATCCTCCGCGCCGTCGCAATCGGCGTGCCGCTTCCAATCTGCTCGTGCGGCGTGCTGCCGATTGCCGCCGGACTGCGCAAGCACGGCGCGGGGAAGGGGCCGACCGCCGCGCTTCTCATATCCACGCCGCAGACGGGCGTCGATTCCATCCTTGCCACCTACGCCCTGCTCGGACCGGTCTTTGCGGTGGCGCGTCCGGTTGCCGCCGCGCTTACGGGAATCGTGGGCGGGACCGTGGTCTCGGCGGTTGGCGGGGAAGATGCGGCGACTGTGTCCGTCGAGGACGAATCCACCGGATCGCGGGGGGTAAAGGCGATATTCTGGCAGGCGTACAGGCGTCTTCTCGGGTCGGTCGCCAAGCCGCTTGCGGTCGGGCTCGCCGTGTCCGCGCTTGTCACGGTGTTTGTGCCCGACAACTTCTTCGCGGACGCGTTCCACGGCAGCGACTGGATCGCGATGCCGGTCATGGCGCTAGTCGGTTTCCCGATGTACGTCTGCTCGACGGCGTCGATCCCGATCGCCGCGTCGCTTGTCGCCAAGGGCGTCTCGCCCGGGGCGGCGTTCGTGTTCCTGATGGTCGGGCCCGCGATGAACGCGATGTCCCTCACGACCGTCGCCGCGCTGGTCGGACGCAAGGCCGCCGCCGCCTACGTCGCCGTGATCATGTTCGGCGCGATCCTCTGCGGCATCGCAATCAATCTGGTTCCCAATGCGCTCCCTGCGTCTGACGCAATCGCCTCGGCGGGCCATTCGCTTTCCGTCGTCCACTGGGCGTCTGCCGCGTTCCTCGCCGCAATGATCGCCTACAACCTTGTGCGACCGGTTGCGATGGGGCATCGTCACAAGTGCTCTTCAAAGTAGGTCTGTCGACAATAAGACAACGGGCGCCTGCGAGAAGTCGTTCCGCAGGTTTCCGCTCAACGAGGTCGTGGAATGACTGTGTGAATTGTTTCTGGGACAGTGTGCTGACAAGGAAAATGCCGAAACAATGTTCGCCATTTCCAACTTAGTCCGCCATGTCATATTCTTTGGAGAACCAGACATTCTCACAAAATTCTGACAATTCTGTGAGATAATATACGCTGACATGGACAAAATAGTTCTCATAGAAGACGATCCGGGGATCCGAACGGTGATACGTCTCGCGCTCAAGGGCGCGGGGTTCACCTCTATATGTGAAGCGGGGAATGGTACGGACGGTCTTGCCCTCGTCCAGAGGGAAAAGCCATCCCTTGTGATCCTCGACTTGATGCTGCCGGGGATGGATGGCCTGGCCGTCTGCAGCGCAATCCGCCAGACTCCTTCCGTATCGGGAACGCCGATCGTCATGCTGACGGCCCGTACGGCCGAGGAAGACGTTGTGCGCGGGCTGGAGCTTGGCGCGGACGACTATATCACAAAGCCGTTTTCAAACGCGATTCTCGTAGCCCGCGTCAAGGCCGCGCTTCGCCGTACTGCACCGCCGACGGGACCTGTCCGCAAGCTGGGATTGCTTGTCCTTGACGAAACCACGCGAACAGCATCCGTAGACGGTGTCATGTTGTCGTTGACGCGCAGCGAATTCGATCTGCTTGACATTCTGTCCGCGCATCCCTGCCGTGTCTATACGCGGCAGCAGATCATCGCACGCATCCAGCGCGAGGAGAAGGATGTCACGGACCGCACCGTGGACACGCTAATGGTCGGGCTTCGCCGCAAGCTTGGAGAGTGGGCGGGGCATGTCGAGACAATCCGCGGAATCGGCTATCGGATCACGCCATGAAACGTACTTTGTCATTCTTCTTCCCTCCGGCACTTGCCTTTGCCGGTGTCATCGTCTGCTGCGCCATCTTATGGAACCAGACCGCACGGTTCAAGCGGAGCGTCGAGAAGATCGCTGAAGACGTGCGCGTCTCGCTCATCGACCTGAACGGGAAGGTGGTTTACGACTCTGCCGGGAGCGACCTGCCCAACCACGCAGACCGCGCGGAGTTCGAGGCTGTCTGCGCAGACGGCCTGCCCCGCAGCGTCATCCGCGAATCAGAGACACTTCACATTTCGATGTTCTATTTCGCACGGCGCATCGGCGACTACGTGCTGCGCATCGCCGTTCCATACCAGGCGGTGACCGACGCCAAGGCGGACGCGGTTCGCGGGCTTATCGCCGCCGTCGGGACGGGTGCCTTGATTGTCGCCGCGCTGTTCTTCCTCACGCGGCGCTATGAACGCCGTCTTTCGCGGCTCTCCGCCGAACGCGACCTTCAGGACAAGATGATGGAGGAAATGCGCAAGCTCGAGCGCTTCCGCACCAACTTCATATCAAATATCACGCACGAGATCAGGACCCCGGTAACCGGCATTCTCGGAGCGGCGGAAATGCTCGCCGACGATGCGGCGCGACTTGACGACGCGGACCGCGCCGAACTTCAGAATGTCATCAAGAACCATTCTTCACGACTCGTCGCGCTGGTCGATGACATCCTCGCGCTGGCCGGCCTGGAAAAGGCCGAGGCGGAACATGGCGCTGCATTCGCCCCATGCGATGTTGCTGACATCGCGCAGACTGCGGTCAACCTCGCCCGCCCGGCGGCCAAGAAGGCGGGCGTTACCCTCTCATTCGTCCGCAAAATTCAAGCCGCGGAGACGCTTGCCCGTCCGTGCGACGCGCGGCTGGTTGAATCCGCCGTCGCCAACCTCATCCAAAATGCAGTACGTTACAGCGGCTCGAAGGAGGTTGAGGTCAGCGTTGAACGGGCAGCAGACGGCAAAGCGGCAATCAGCGTCAGCGACCACGGCATCGGAATCCCCGAAGACTGCCAGCCGCGTCTTTTCGAGCGGTTCTACCGGATTGACAAAGACCGCAGCAGGGCGCTTGGTGGCACGGGACTTGGACTCGCCATCGTCAAACACATCGCGCAGTTGCACGGCGGGCAGGCTGCGGTTTTGTCCAAGCCGGGCAAAGGCGCGACATTCACGGTTGTCATTTAGAGGATAGGCAAAGGAAAGAAAATGAGTCAGATGTTTTCAATTCTGATAATCGTCGGCGGCGGGTTGGGCACGTTCCTGCTGGGCATGAAGCATCTCTCGGAGGGCTTGCAAGCCGTCAGCGGATCGGGCCTCAGGCGGTTCATGTCTCTCGCGACCACGCACCGTCTGGCAGGCGTCGGCACAGGCGTGATCACCACCGTGATCGTCCAGTCGTCATCGATCATCACGGTCATGGTGGTCGGATTCGTCTCGTCCGGCCTCATGAACCTGTCGCAGGCGATCAATGTCATCATCGGTTCGAACATCGGAACCACGGCCACGGCATGGCTGATCGCCTTTGCGCCGGACGTGAAGATGCTCGGGCTGTGCGTCGTTCTCGTCGGGGCGGCATTCTACTTCTTCCAGCGTAACGAGCGGCTGCACAATCTCGGCCTCGCCTTCATGGGGCTCGGGTGCGTCTTCATGGGGCTCTACTGGATGAAAGAGGGAATGGAGCCGGTCCGCTCCATGCCGATGGTGGTTGACGCCTTCAGGTCCCTTGACGCGACGACGGCGTGGGGACTTGCAAAATGCGTTTTAGTCTCGCTCGCCTTCACCGCAGTGGTTCAG
>JAFUDL010000275.1 GCA_017459225.1 Kiritimatiellia bacterium | reverse complement strand
GTCGAAGCATACGACCGCGCGTATGCGCTCTATCCGTCGCCAGCGAACGCCGTGACGTTCTGCCAGGCCAACTTCAAGCTTATGGGCGCGGATCTCGAGGAGACGGCGCGCCCCTTCGGCAAGCGCATCGCGTTCATCCACGTGCGCGACGTCGAGGGGACGAAGGAGGATTTCACCGAGTTATTCCACGACCAGGGCGATACGGACCAGTTCGCCCTCATGCGCGTCTACCGCGAGATCGGCCTTGATGTGCCCGTGCGTGGCGACCACGTGCCCGAGATGGCCTATGACCGCATGCTCACACCCGAGGGGACGCCAGGCTACTTCACGCTTGGCCGCCTCTTCGCCAACGGCTACCTGAAGGCGTTGCTGACGGGAACGGATGATCTACAGAAGGAGGGAAGATGAAAATCAAAAGAGGGCACTTTGTTGCCGTTGCCGCCTGCGTGGCGACTTGTAGCGCAATGCTGTCCGCAGTCGCGGATGACGCGAAGGCGCAGACTGCGCCCGAGCGCAAAGTCGTGTCGCAGGAGACGATGAAGGCCATATACGAGGAGGTCAAAACGCCGTACAAGGTCGGCATGGTGCTTCTGCCGGAGAAGAACGAGAAGATCGACAATCCGTGCGTGTTCCGCCATGGCGACGAATGGTACATGATTTTCGTCGTATTCGAAGGGAAGGGATACGAGACGCATCTCGCCAAGTCGCGCGACCTTGTGAACTGGCGGCGCCTCGGCTGCGTGTTTGCGCGCGGAAAAGGCAACTGCTGGGATTCGGCGCAGTCCGACGGATGGCCGGCGCTTCTCGATCCTCGCTGGGATGGTCCGAACACGCTCTGCAAATTCGACGGACGCTACTGGATGATGTACATCGGAGGGCACAAGAAGGGCTACGAGACGGACCCGCTCTCGACGGGCGTCGCGTGGACTGACGATCCTTCCGCCGTTAAGCAGTGGACTCGTTACCCGAAGAATCCCGTGTTTTCTCCTTCCGATGCGGACGCCCGCGACTTTGAGCGCAAGACGATATACAAGCACTACACGGTGGAGGATCCCACGCGCGCGTGCGGCGGGCGTTTCGTCGATTTCTACAACGCCAAGCAGAAGGGCGTGTGGCGCGAGACGATCGGCATGGCCGTTTCCGACGACATGCTCACCTGGCGGCGCGTGGGCGCCGAGCCCGTGATCTCCAATGGCGATACGACGAAGTTCGCGATCTCCGGCGATCCGATGATTCGGCGCATCGGCGACGTGTGGGTGATGTTCTACTTCGGCTGCGGATGGCAGCGGAGCGGCGCGTTCGACACGTTCGCCTGCTCCTACGATTTGAAGCACTGGACCAAGTGGGATGGCAAGCTGCTCATCGAACCTTCCGAACCGTTCGACAAGACCTACGCCCACAAGCCGTGGGTTATCAAACACGACGGAGTGGTGTATCACTTCTACTGTGCCGTCGGTGACAAGGGGCGCGGCATCGCCCTCGCCACATCGTCCAAGCTGCAGTCCATGACCGCCAACGCCGGCACTCCGCTCGAGGAGCGCGGCATCTACGCGCCGCATGACATCAGCAGAGACGTTGCGCCAATCGTCGGAGAGGTGAAGATCACCGCGACCATGACGATCAAGAACGCCGCCGACGCGGAACTCGGCAACGGAATGCCTGAGTTCACGATCGACGACATCCGCCAAGAGGAGATCTGAGAAAGGTGAATTTCGATGAATGCTAAAACAATCATTTGTGCGGCAGTGGCTGCAGTGGGCATGTTGGCGACCTGGGGCGATTCCGTCCAGCCAGCAGGTGCGAAGTCATGTAGGCTGGTGTTCTCGGGTTACGAGGGCAAGGAGACGCTGAAGGACTTCGCTGCGCTTGTTAAGATCCCTGACGGACTGACTGGGTTTGACTACAGGGATTCGGCTGCGGGCGGAAGCGACATCGCCTTTTTCGGCGCGGACGGCAAGCAGCTCGCGCACGAGATCGATACATGGAACCCGGACGGAGATTCCTATGTGTGGGTGCGCGTGCCTGAGTTGACGAAGTCGACCGCCATTACGGCGCGGTGGGGATTGTCCAGTGCGAAGACGTTCACGTCTTCGCCACGCACGACCTGGAACGACGACTATCTTGCCGTGTGGCACTTCTCGAGATTCAAGAACGGCGTCACGCTCGATTCCAAGCACGGACTCGCCGCAGAGCTGCGCGGCAAGGACATGCGCAAGTTCATCCACGCCGACGGGCTTGTGGGAAAATCTTACTTCTCGGCGTCGCAGACTACGACGTCCGGCCCGTACCTGCAGGTGGCGAAGGACGACCGCTGGACCGCATACGGCAAGACGGGCAAGCTCACCTTGTCGTTCCTTCTGAACAGCGCAATCCCTGAAAAGGACGTTGGCGACCGATATGCCCGCGTCATCTCCTCCAAGCCGTTCAAGGGCCACCCAAAGGGCATTGACGTGGTGGTGCGCGGGGGCGAAGAGGTCTATGCGTGCGGACAGGGAAAGACGAACTTCATGTTCTGCACAAAGGGCAACGTGGACAGCGACCTTTATTCCTTCCATGAAGGCTGGGCGTATGTGACGGTGGTCTATGACGGCATGGCGCAGGAGGCCCGCATCTACTACAACGGTCGCCTCGGAAGCACGAAGCGCGGGGCCGTGTTCGCGCCGACGGTCTCTGACTGGCCGCTCGCGATCGGGCACTACGGAGACGCCGTCCGTCTTGAACCGCAGGGCCACGAGTGTTTCTTCTGCGGCTACATCGACGAGGTGCGTCTCTCCAAGGCTGCGCTTTCGCCCGACCGCATCCGAGCCGACTATCTCACGCTCACGCGCCCCACGCAGTTCGCCGTGGCCGTTGGCGGCAAGACGCAGAGAATCCTGACGCGTCGTCTTGCCGACGGCGAAACGCCGCCGGAAATCCCGGCATACGGCACGTGGCGCGGCGCGAACATAATCTCCATGCTCCTTCCGCCGTGGAATGTGTCCGATCCCATTGCGCCGGGACGCTACATCGAGGAGGTGGAGTTTGAGCTTCTTGAGAAATGCGGACTCAACTTCGCGCGTCTTCCGATTGACTACCGCTTCTTCATGTCGGGGGACGACTGGGAACATTGGCTGGAAGATGGTCTCGAGAAGGTTGACAACGCGATAGAATACGGACGCAAGCATAAAGTCCACGTGATGCTCAGCCTCTACCGCGCGCCTGGCTACCGCTACTACTATCAGGATGTCGTCATCACGCTGAAGAACAATCCCAAGGCGCAGGAGGCGTTCAAGCGCATCTGGCGCGAATTCGCCCGCCGTTACAGGGGCATCCCGAATTCGGAGCTGACGTTCAACCTCGTGAACGAATCGGTGGGCTTCAACGAGAAGGAGTTCATCAAGGTGTTCGGCGAAACGGTCGAGGAAATACACAAGGTGGATCCTGGTCGGTTCGTCTGGCTGGACGGAATAAGCACAGGCAAGGTTCCAGTGAAGCATTTCTTCAACGTGCCGCTCACTGGCCAGTGCTTCCGCGGCTACCAGCCGCACCAGTTCACGCATTACGGATTCCGCGGCAAAGCCAGCGGGCCTGTGCCGCGCTGGCCGAAGGGACCGGACGACAAGGACATGCTCTGGGTACAGGAGAAGCAGGCGAAGGAATTTTCGCTGCAGGACTGCGTTCCGAAGGAATATCCCGTAATGATCGGCGAGTTCGGCTGCGTTGCCTGCGGCGTGACCCACGAATCTGCGCTGAAGTTCATGGAGAGCAACATGAAGAAGTGGCGCTCGCGCGGCTACGGCTGGGCGATATGGGACTACGACGGGCCGTTCGGCTTCGTCGACTCCGGCCGCCCGGATGCAGAGTACATCGAGGTCATGGGCCGCAAGGTCGACCGGAAGATGCTTGAACTGATGCGCCGGAAGTGATCTTCCGTCTTCATGCGCTGATTCCACTAATTTTCAGTGGTGGTTTGCGCGGCGATTTTATGGTACAATATTGCCGTTTTGGGCAAGTGCCCTCTTTCAACGATAAATTCTAAACTGAAAGACAGAGAGAAAAAATGAGCTACAAGTACTGCTGCCTCAATCCGATTTCGGGTGTGGGGCTTGAGAAGCTGACCGCGGACTACGAGCGCACTGAAGACTTCGCGGCGGCCGACGTCGCGTTCGTGCGCTCCGCGAAGATGGACGAGATGACGCCTGGTCCGGGCCTCCTCGCCGTGGCGCGCGCAGGCGCCGGCGTGAACAACATTCCGCATGCCTCGTACGCCGAGAAGGGCGTTGTGGTGTTCAATACCCCCGGCGCGAACGCGAACGGCGTGAAGGAGCTGGTGATCGCCGCGATGCTGCTCGCGAGCCGCGACATCGTGGGAGGCGTCGAGTGGGTGAAGGCCAACGCCGCCGATCCCGCCGTTGCAAAGTCCGCCGAGAAGGCGAAGAAGGCGTTCGCCGGCACGGAGATTCAGGGCAAGAGCCTTGGCGTGGTTGGCCTGGGCGCGATCGGGCGCAAGGTGGCGAACGCGGCGCTCGCGCTGGGCATGGACGTGTACGGATACGACCCCTATCTTTCCGTGGACGCGGCGTGGAGCCTCGACCGCAACGTGAAGCACTGCGCGAACGTGGAGGACGTGTACAGGGCGTGCGACTTCATCACCATACACGTGCCCGCCCTGGAGTCCACAAAGGGCATGATCAACGCCGAGGCGATCGCCCTCATGAAGAACGGCGTGATCGTGATCAACGCCGCGCGCGACGCGCTTGTGAACGAGCCCGACATGATCGAGGCGCTCGAGAGCGGCAAGGTGCGCCGCTACGTCACCGACTTCCCCAACCCCGTCACCGCCGGCAAGAAGGGCTGCATCGTGATTCCCCACCTCGGCGCATCCACCGCCGAGGCCGAAGACAATTGCGCCGTCATGGCCGTGAAGGAAGTGCGCGACTACGTGGAGAACGGCAACATAACGAACTCCGTGAACTACCCCTCCTGCTCGCTCGGCCCCCTGCGCACCGCAGGGCGCGTGGCCATCTGCCACAGGAACACCGCGAACATGATCGGCACCTTCACGGGCATTCTCGGCAAGGCCGGGGTGAACATCGACGCGATCGCGAACAAGAGCCGCGGCGATTTCGCATACTCGCTCATTGATACCGACAGTCCCATCCCCGCAGAGGTGGTGGCGGCGCTCGAGGCAAGCGACGCGGTGATCCGCGTGCGCGTGGTGAAGTGAGCGGCGTCTTGTGATCCAGGACCGGAGAGGAGCGTAGTCACGGCATGGCGGCATTCAGCTACAAGGCGATGACGAAGGACGGCCGGCGCGTGGACGGAACCGTTCAGGCCGACGACCGGCGCGGCGCCCTTGCGGCGGTGCGCAAGCTCGGCCACACGCCCCTCTCCGTCTCCGAGGCGAGCGGCGGCGCCGCAAAGAAGGGCGGCGCGAAGGACGCGAAGAAGAAAGGCGGCGGCAGCATCTGGAACGCGCGCATAGGCAGCGCGCCTGATTCGATGACGCCGATGGAGGTGCTGCTATTCACAAGCGAGCTAGCCGACCTCCTCGAGGCCGGCATGACGCTAGGCCAGGCGCTCGGATGCCTCGCGAACCAGGGCGACGAGGGAAGCGCGCAGCGCACCGTGTCGCAGGACCTCTGCGCGCGCATCGTGAACGGCGAGTCGTTCTCCGACGCGGTGGGGCACCATCCGAAGACGTTCCAGCCGCTCTACGCGAACATGATCCGCGCCGGCGAGGCGTCCGGCGCGATGATAGGCGTTCTCCGGCGTCTTGTTGAGCACTACGAGCGCTTCGACTCCATGAAGAGCAAGGTGAAGGGTGCGATGATGTACCCCGCCTTCGTGTTCTGCTTCGGCATCGCCGCGGTGGTGCTTGCGATGGGCTTCATCATCCCGCGCTTCAAGAAGGTGTTCGACTCGCTGGGTGGCTCGTTGCCCACGCCAACGGCACTGCTCCTCAACATGAGCGACTTCATGCTCGAGTACGGATGGCTGCTGGCCCTCGCGCTCGCAGGAGGGGTGGTGTGGTTCGGCAGGTGGAAGAAGACCGCGGCGGGGCGCGCGAAAGTAGACGGCTGGAAGCTGCGCATGCCGCTCGTGAAGGGAATCGTGGCGGCGAGCGCGTATTCATCGCTCGCGTACACTCTTCAGACGCTGCTCGTGAACGGCGTGAACGTGCTGCAGGCGCTGAAGATCGCCGAGGACACCTGCGACAACGCCGTCATCGCCCAGGCGCTCGCAACGGCGCGCAAGCGCGTGACGGACGGCACCACGATCTCGGGCCCGCTCGCCGCCTCGGGCGCGTTCCCGCGCATGATGACGGATATGCTTGCCGTCGGCGAGCAGGCCGGCAACATGGCCAGCTCGCTCGGCCACATCGGCCTCAGGTACCAGAAGGACATGGACCGCAACATCGCCCGCTTCACGAACGCCCTCGGACCTCTTCTCATCGGCATCATCTCCGTTGGCGTCGGCTTCATAGCATACGCCATCGTGAGCGCTGTGTTCGCCGTGTCGAACGCCATCGGATGACGAGCCGAAATTTCTGACAACAAAGGAGAAACAAAATGAACGAAGACACCAAGCTCGTAGAGCGCGCCGCCAAGGCAGGCTTCACGCTCATCGAAATCATCATTGCCATTGCGATCGTGGGCATCATGGCCGCTGTCGCGGTGCCCAGCATCAACAAGTACATCTCCCGCGCGCGCATCACCGCATGCCGCCAGCTGATACAGACCGCACATCAGGCCACGGTCACGTACTCGCTCGACCACAGCGGCAAGGTGCCCGACTCGCAGGATGCCTGGGTCACGGCGCTCACAGGCGGCGACGAGCCCGAGATCGAAGGCGGCGCCGATGCGCTCAACGATCCCTGGGGCAATCCGCTCAGGTACGAGAAGATGGGCCGCGGCAACCGCTTCAAGATCACGAGCGACGGACCCGACATGGAGAGCGGCACTGACGACGACCTGACGAACGTCGCTGAGAGGAGGTAGCTCCGCGCCGCCGTCCTGGAGACGCCGTTTGAAGAGCAGCGCCAGATCGGGCTTCACGCTCGTCGAAGTCATCATCGTGATCGTGATCATGGCGGTGATCATGGGGTCTGCCATAATGAGCGTCACCGCCGGCATGAGGTCCGCCGCGGTTCGCGACGCCGCGCGCACAGTGCAGCAGTACGTGCGCCACGCGAAGGCGGTGGCTCTTCTCAAGCAGCGTCCCGTGGTGCTGCAGTTCGAGGAGGTGAACGAAAACGGCGAGTTCGTGAAGAGCCGCATATCACTCACCTTCTCGGGCGACGCGCAGGGCGGCGGTTCGGGAATCGGCATGGCGCGCGGCTCTGTGGCGTCCGACGGTCTCACGCGCACTCTCTCTGGCCAGCTTGTCGATCCGAACGCGGGATTCGAGACGGCGACGGCGGAGCTTCCCTCGACCGCCGCCGGCGAGCCGCAGGATCCCCTCATGGCCGAACCGCGCGAGTTCCAGGGCGTGCGGATATCCGCGCGCCTGCGCGACGAGACCGAGTCGGCGCGCCCGAGGATATCCGTCTTCAGCAACGTGGACGTAATCCTCAAGAAGAAGGCCGCCGAGGCCGCACGTGCCAAAGAGAAGGAGCGCGAGATGCAGGAGCGCAGCCTTGGCGCCGTGATCGGCAAGAACGACGACGACCAGAAGGAAGAGGAGGACAAGGAGAGCTCGTTCTCCGTCGTCTACGAGGCCAACGGCCGCTGCGAGCCTTTTGTCGTAACCGTGTACAAGGACGGCATGGACGAGCGCGACGGGCTCACTGTTAACATAAGCCGCTTCGGGCGGCCTGTGACGGAGGATTGACGCGATGCGCCGCCGCGGCTTCACACTCATTGAAGTTCTCATTGCGAGCGTTGTGTTGACGCTCGGCCTTCTCTCAGCCCTCGCGCTCTTCATGCAGAGCCAGCGGATGATGATGGCGTCCGTGCGCTTCGAGACGGCCCAGCGCGTTCTCAACTACTTCGAGATGGTGCATCCCATCCCGCCGCCCGAGCAGGTGACCGAGGATCCACTCGACAGCGAACTTCTCAACATCTCGGAGGAGCGCGCCGAGGATCTGTGCGACCAGCTCGAGATCGAACTCTCCCCCAAGGACCGCGAGCTGATCTCCGGCTACTCCGTGATGCGCGAGGTTGACGACATCGACGACGAGGAGATCGAGCGCAACGGCGGCATCTACACCGTGCGCACCACCGTGAAGTGGGGCGGCAACCTCCGCGGCATGAAGCCCGAGGAGGAAGTGGTTGTGAAGCTCTGGTGGAAGGGCAGCAGCGGAGGAGGAGGGAGCGGCGGCAAATGAGACGCGCAGGTTTCACTCTCCTTGAAATGCTGCTTGCGATCACCATCCTCGCGATCATGACGGTGGTGACGAGCGTGGTGTTCTCCAGTGTCACCAACTCGTGGAAGAAGGCGACTGTCGTCGCCGAGCAGATGCAGACCGTCGACTACGCGCTCAACCAGATCGTGAGCGGCCTAAGGAGCGCGTACTATCCGGCCGATGGCAACCAGAAGGACGAATGGGGCCTCGCCCTCTATGATAACGGCGAAGGCGAGGACGCTTCCTCAAGCGACGTGGTGGAGTGGACGAAGCTCGGCAACTCAATCGTCGGCGACAAATCAGTGCTTGCAGAGACATCGCACCGCGTTCGCCTGTGGGTGGAGGACAAGCCGCGCGTGCGCACCGGCACGAACATAGAGGAGCCCGCCGGCCTCTGGGCGCGCGTGTGGAATCCGGACCTCTTCTCCGAGGAGGGCAACGACAACTTCGACGACGAGGAATACGGCGAGGAGTTCCTGCTCGTCGAGGACATCATCGGCTTCGACTGCGTGGTGCAGAAGGACGCGCAGCAGACAGAGGAGGACGGCCAGCCAAAGTGGGAGGAGACTTGGGACACGTCGAACTGCGTCCCATACCGCGTGAAGATCACGTTCCGCGTGAAGCCGCCCGAGAAGGGCGACGAGCCGCTTCCGATTCTCCGCGTCGTCGAGATTCCCGTGTGGAATCTCTCGCAGAAGCCGTTCTCGCTCGACTCCTCCGGGAAGGGCAAGGGCAAGAACGACTCCAAGAACAGCGGTACGAACAGGGGCGGCTCTTCTGGTGGTTCAAGGTAGAAGAGCAGAAAAGGCAGAAGGAGAAGGTGGATGATGAAGAGGTTTCTCGTATGCATGGCGGCGTTGATGGCAATCGCCGCATTCGCAGCGCCCGCGAAGGGCACTTCCAAGACGCCGTCCAGGGCGCCTGTAGGCGATGGACGCAGAGGGTGGCATTCCGACCATCGGAAGCATGCGCCAGCCTCTAAAATCACGGCGTCGTCGTTCGCGCCCAAGCGCACAACGCCGGTGTTCACAGGCGAGTTCATTGTGGACGTGATCTTCATCACGTTCCCTGACTGCGCCGACATAGACATCGCACAGGCGGTAAAGGACCTCACCAATGTGCGCGGCAGCACGATCACCGATTATTTCAAGGAGTATTCGCAGAACATCACCTGGCCAGTGCTGCGTGCCTACGCCCGCACGTACCCCGCGCCGCATCCGCTCGGGTGGTACTGCCGCCATGACTCGTTTTCGAACCGCATCGGCTTCCATGGCGATGAAGGAGGCGCGCGCGCCGCGCAGCTGCGTTCGGCGGCCCTTGCCGCCGCCAAGCGCATGCCCTATCTCGACGGTTCGCCGAAGGGCAAGGCAAGCGTGACGTGCTATGTCTACTGCAAGCAGCTTGCGTCCGACAAGGTGGAGGTTCTTCTGAGGCCGCACTATCCCAAGAAGGACAACAAGGACGAAATCGGCCTCTACAAGCCGCCGATTCCCTGGCGCGATCCTCTCTGGCCGAACAGCATCCCGCAGGTGTTCTATCCAGGCGACGGCGGTACGCTCGTGCATGAGCTGGGGCATGTGCTTGGCGCGCCCGACTTCTACCATGCCTCCGAGAAGTACGACGGCATGCCAGGCAGTCCGTCGCTCCCGTGGTCGTGGGGACCCACTGGCCCCGCCTACTGCCGCTACATCTACCAGGCGTTCCTGCCCGCCACCGCATATCCGATGATCACGCAGAGCGGCCCCGTCACGCTTTATCCGCGCGCTACGAATCCCGCCGAGGACAAGGCGCTCGGATGCTTCGTTCCGTCTGCGCATCCGAACTACCTCTTCTGCATCGAGTACGCGAAGAACGAGAAGCCCCCAATCGGATCAACAGAGAACGACGGGCTTCTGATCCATGTGATCAACGTCACGTTCTCGTCGCCGATGATGGGCCCGCCCGACCTCTGCTACACGTACCGTCCCGGCGACCAGTGGCACCGCGCCACGGGCGGTGGTTCCGCGTACTTCAGGGACGGCGACGTGTTCGACTCGGCATCCGACCCGGCCGCGATTCTTCCAAACCTCCTTCCCGCCGGCATCGCCGTGCGCAACATCCGCCTTTCAGATGGCACCGCCACGTTCGATCTCGAGGTGGAGAAGAAGAAGCTCTCCGCTCGCGACGTCGCAGTGAATCTTCTGCCGAAGATCGCGCTCACTGAGGTGGACGAGATTCTGCCCACGAGCTTCCGCGCGCACTGCGACGTTCGCTACCGCGGCGAGCCGCTTCTCACCGAGTACGGCTTCTGCTACGACGTCTCGCAGCATCCCACCGTCTCTCGCCGCCGCTTCCCGCTCTATCACCGCGACCGCTACGACGGACGCATCCTCGAGCTCCTGCCCGGCAAGACGTACTACGTGCGCGCATACGCCCGCAACGCGAACGGCGTGACCTACAGCGAGGAGGAGAAGAAGGTCACGTTGCCGCCGCTCGACGATGTGCCGGACAGCGTGCCGCCGCTTCTCACGGACAAGATACGCGGCAACTTCTACTTCAACAAGTGGTACTTCGGCGATCGTGGCGAAGTACACATCACGTCGAATCCGCTGCTCGCGTTCCTGTCCATCGCCGCCTACTACCGCGCCCTGCCCGGGCACACGAAGGGACGCCTCTCGTTTGACCTCACGCGCGTTCACATGCATCCCTCCGAGAGCCGTCCCGAATTCCGCCTCGCCGAGGTGAACACGCTCAAGGGGAAGATGGAGGATCTCGTGAAGAGGGCGGGATTGAAGCAGCGCGAGTTCGGCAGGCAGTGGGACAAGACGTTCTGCGCGGCGCTTGGCCTGCGCTCGTCGAATGACGTGGTGATTCCCGTATCGAAGGAGTCCGTGACGGCCTTCTCGCGCAAGATACGCGAATCGCTGGCGCTTTCGCGTCCCGTGCTTCTTGTGCGCGAGAACCAGATCGTGCCGCCCGACACCGGCACATACTACCCCCTCGACATCGCGATAATTGACGGCTACTCCGGCGAGGATACATTCCACGCCTCGTTCCCGTCCGGCACTGACCGCGGCCTTCGCCGCGACGGCGACTACAAGCTAGAGCAGCTCTTCGACTACGTTGTCTCCGCGCGCCTTGTGTTCTATTCGCCGCTGCCTTCCACAACGTCCTTCTCGAAGAAATGACCGAACGCGCCTACGTGGGGCGGCTTGCCCCGTCGCCAACCGGCGCGCTGCACCTCGGGAACGCGCGCACGTTCATGATCGCGTGGCTGCGTGCCCGTTCGCAGGGCGGGAAGGTTGTGTTTCGCATGGAGGATCTCGACCATCCGCGCGACAAGCCGGGCGCCGCCACGGCAGCCGTGGAAGATCTGCGCTGGCTGGGCTTTGACTGGGACGCGGAGTATGTGCAGAGCGAGCGCAGGCCATTCTACCGCGAGGCGCTCGAGAAGTTGATTACCGCAGGGCGCGCCTATCCGTGCGTGTGTTCGCGGCGTGACGTGGAGACGGCCCAGAGCGCGCCGCATGACGGCGAGCAGCTTTTCTATCCCGGCATCTGCAGGGGACGCTTCGCCACATGGAATGCGGCGGTCGACCATCTGCGCGCGCAGGGTGCAGCACGCATCCCGTGCTGGCGTTTCCGCGTGGATGAAGGCGAGAAAGTGGCGTTCCGCGATGCGTTCGCGGGCGACTTCGAGCAGGACGTGGCGCGCACGCTTGGCGACTTCCCGCTCGCGCGCGACGAGTTTGGCGCGGGATACACGCTTGCCGTTGCGGTTGACGACGCTGCGATGGGCGTGACAGAGGTGGTGCGAGGGGACGATCTTCTCGCGGCCACGCCTGCGCAGGTTCTCGTGTGCCGCGCGCTGGGGATCGAGCCGCCTGCATACTGCCATGTGCCGCTTGTGGTGGGGGAGGATGGACGGCGCCTCGCGAAGAGACACGGCGATACGCGCATCGCGTCATACCGCGCCGCGGGGATGCGTCCAGAGGAGATCATCGGCCGCCTCGCCGCCACGTGCGGCTGGGGAGATGGCGAACCGACCTCGTTGCGGAATCTTCTGAATGTGTTCACGCTTGATACCATTCCGCACATACCCGCTGTCTGGCGAACATGATCTCAAAGAACAAGAAAAGAGGAGGGAATCTTCCAATGGAATGTAAGACAATCAATGACAAGTTCATTTGTGCGGTGCTGGCCGTGTGTGGTGCACTGTGCGTCATGGCGGTGGAGTTTCCGGACCCAGCGCAGTTCAACCCGACGTGGGAGAGCGCGAAGCCGGGCTCGTCGTACAGCACAGACCTTCCGACGGCGGCATTGCTCGGCAACGGCTCGCTTGGCGCGGTGAACGGCGGCGACGGAAACCACAAGAAGTTCGTGCTGACGCGCGGCGACCTCTGGAGCTGCGGCGACTTCACGTGCGGCGGCGCCGACAGCAACATCCGCCCGATCTCCTTTGCCGACTTCAGCATCGGTCCGGGAATG
>JAFUDL010000274.1 GCA_017459225.1 Kiritimatiellia bacterium | reverse complement strand
GCGAACGGCCACAGCCCGAGCGAGGCGTTCAACGAGACGTGCGAGGAGCTCACGCAGTCTCTCATCCGTCTCGTGGACGAGAACGGCATGGACTGGATGTACTCCAACTGCTCGCAGACGGCACAGCACGGCGCGCTCAAGTGGCGTCCGCTCTTCCGCAAGGCCACCGAGCCCGTCTTCAAGAAGCTCTATGCGAGCGTGAAGGCGATGAAGGAGGCCAAGGAGGTCATCCGCGACACGGGCCGTCCCGACTACAAGGAGTTCATGGCCGCGAAGCTGCAGGACATGCACGACAGCGAGATGTGGCAGGCAGGCGCCGCGGTGCGCTCGCTTCGTCCGCACGAGAAGGCCAAGGCCAACGCCGCGACCGCCGCTGGCGTGAAGGGACGCAAGGTCACCAAGTGACGCGTCAGGCGGCGCGTCCGCTAGAGAGACGCCGCCCCGGCCGGGGCGGCGTCTTTTGTAGGGAGAGCAAACGATATGGCACGGGACTGGCTGGTACTGCACGTTAAGCCGCGCACCGAGAAGAAGGTGATGATGTGGCTTGAGATCTACAAGTACCCCCGCTATCTGCCAACGTACACGAAGGTGCGCAAGGTGCAGCGGCGCAAGGTGCGCACGGAGATGCCGCTCTTCCCTGGATATGTGTTCACGCGCCTGGATCCGGCGGAGCGCGTCAAGATGCTGCGCACAAACATGATCGTGCGCACGATACCGGTGCCGCGTCCGCGCGAGGTGGTGCACCAGCTGCGCCAGATAAACAGGGCATCGCGCCTTACGCCTGCGCTGATGCCCACGGCCACGTTCAAGGCCGGGGACCATGTGAAGGTGGTGAGCGGTCCGTTTAGAGGCGTTGAAGGATACGTGCGCCGCGAAGGCTCCAAGGCCACGATTGTGCTCAACGTGGACATCCTCGGCCAGGCAGTGGAGACCTCGATTTCGATCATCGACTGCGAGCCGTTCGACGATGAGAAGAAGTGAGAAAGGAAGCACCATATGAAGAGAAGCATCGTTACCCTGATTGTGGCTGCGTGCGCGTTTGCGTGCGAGGCGTCGCGCGTGGACGTATATCCGCAGTGCTTCGAGCCGGGCGGATGGTCGCTCGACTCGCAGTTCATGGACGTGATGGGCTCGCCGTATCTGATTGCGCATGGCCTTGGCGTGCGCGTGTTGGACGCGACCGCGCGCATTGACGTGCCGGAGTCAGGCGAGTGGCGCGTATGGGTGCGCACGCGCAGATGGGTTGACGGTGCGGGTTCATTCAAGGTGTCGGTTGGCGCTAGCACACTGCCTGTTGTCTTCGGCAGGGGGAAGTCGGATTGGACCTGGGAGTGCGGCGGCGCGGTGCGGCTGGAGAAGGGCGAGGTAGAGGTGCGCCTCTCGGACCTCAACGGCTTCGACGGGCGCTGCGCCGGCGTGGTGCTGACGCAGGAAGCAACGCCGCCGAGCGGGCCGTTATCCCCTGAGACGCAGCCCGTGGCGGAGACGGTGAAGGCCGAGTTCGTGGTGGTGGGCGGTGGTCTGCCGGGAACGTGCGCGGCCGTGGCGGCGGCGCGAAGGGGAATCAAAGTGGCGCTCGTGCAGGACCGTCCCATGCTCGGCGGCAACGCCTCCTCCGAGATACGCGTGTGGAGCGGCGGCGAGGCGCGCTACGATCTCGTGCGCGAACTTCGCGGGCGCTTCATGAACCGCGACGGCAACCTCGCGTTGTGCGATGCGCGGCGCATGCGCATAGTGGCGGACGAGACGAACATCGCGCTGCGCGTGAACACGCGCGCCTTCGGAGTGGAGAAGAACGCTGACGGCACGATCGCCGCAGTGAAGGCACTTGACCTGAGGCGCAACTGCGTGGTGCGCTTCGAGGCGCCGCTCTGCTGCGACGCGACTGGTGACGGATGGGTGGGCTACTGGGCCGGTGCGGACTGGAAGATGGGCCGCGAGGCGAAGAGCGAGTACGACGAGGCGCGCGCCCCGGAGAAGGCGGACGGCGACACGCTTGGCGCGTCGCTCATGTGGACGAGCGTTGCTGCGAACGCGCCCGTCAGCTTCTCCGCCCCGTGGGCAGAACCGCACGCGCAGGGAATCGAGGCGGTGAACGGAGAGTGGAACTGGGAGTACGGCATCCACCGCGACATGATCGCCGACGGCGAGGCAATACGCGATCGGCTGCTGCTCGCGATATACGGCGCGTTTTCGCTCGCGAAGAAGCGTCCGGAGAACGCTAACCGCGTGCTGGACCTGTGTCCGTTCCTCCTGGGCAAGCGCGAGTCGCGCCGCATCATGGGCGACTGGGTTTACTCCGAGAAGGACGTCACCGCGCGCCGCCGCTTCGAGGACGCGATCGCATCCGGTTCGTGGGGCATCGACCTCCACTACGACAACTACAAGAAGGGCGTGGACTTTCTCACCACGTGCTACGGTCCTCAGTATGGACGCTACTGGATTCCCTATCGCAGCATCTACTCGCGCAACGTCGCGAACCTCTTCATGGCCGGCCGCTGCTTCAGCTGCACGCATGTGGGGCTTGGCGGCCCGCGCGTCATCAACACGCTCTCGCAGCTAGGCGTGGCTGCTGGCGAGGCCGCGGCGCTCTGCCGCGAGCTGGGCGAGACGCCGCGCGGCATCTACGCCAACGGCCACGTGCGCAAGCTTCAGAGAAGGCTCGGTGGCGCATTCCCCGGTTCGCCCGATCCAACCAAGTCCAACTGGCGCTTTGTGGACGACGAGTCGAAGGGCGTCAAGTTCGGCAAGGGGTGGCGCAGGAGCCACAACTCCAACGGCGAGCAGGTGGGCGACTTCGCACACTTCGCCGGGAAGAGCGCAGAGGACGCTGTCTATCCGCTGCCCGTGCAGAAGGAAGGGCGCTACGTGCTGATGGGGCGCGTTCCGTACAGCTGGGGCGCGAAACCGGGATCGAAGACGGCGTGCGAGATCGCGAGCGGCGGACAGGTGAAGGCGTTCACGATCGACCAGGCGCAGGGCACGGGCATGTGGCAGAAGCTGGGCGAGTTCGACCTCGCGCCAGGCGCAACGCTCAAGATAATGCCCGCCAAGTCGTCCGGCTACGTGGTGGCAGATGGCTTCGCCGTTGTGCCCGCCCTTGGCCGATGACATCACTTGACGCAGGCGAATTAAAATTTTAATCCTTTTCGCTTGCCTTTTCGCCGCCGATTCTGTATGATAATGGGCGTCATTTCGACAACAAAGAATTTCATCTAAAGGAGAAAAGAAAATGAAGTATTCCTCAGTGTTCGCGCTGACGCTCTGCGGGGCGCTCGCATTCGCCCTCGTTGGCTGCAAGTACGACAATCCCGAGACTGACAACGATCAGATCGGCGTGGCTGAAATTCCTACTACGGGCGAAGATCCCAGCCTTAAAGGCATCAACGGAATTGATGTCCCGTCCGACCAGGCCCCGGGCACTATGCCTGCCGCGGCTGTTAACCCGAATGGCGTTGATAAGGACGCCGAAGTCTCTTCGCTTGATCAGGCCACTGGACGTCCTTTCGATCAGGATCCCAACTTCGAGCGTTGCACCGACGTCAACTTCGCGCCCGTTTACTTTGGCTTCGACGCCTCTCAGATCGTGCAGGGCGAGATGGCCAAGATCGAGGCAGTCGCCCAGCATTTGGGCCAGAATCAGAACCGCGTGGTGATCATTGAGGGCAATTGCGACGAGCGTGGCTCCAACGAGTACAACCTTCCTCTTGGGCAGCAGCGCGCCGATGCAATCCGCGATTATCTGCTCCAGCTTGAGATCACCCCGGACCGTGTGCAGACCAAAAGCTACGGCGAGGAGAAGCCCGCCGTGACTGGTTCCGGCGAGGCTGTCTGGTCGAAGAACCGCCGCGGCGAGTTCGTCGTGTTCCAGAAGAAGCAGTAATTGCGGCGGCTGACGTTCAAAGATGACATTTGCTTTCATCTTCGAATCCGTGGGTGGCACCGAGTGGCTTGTTCTGCTCGGTGTCGTTCTTATTGTCGTTGGGCCACGGAACCTGCCGAGCGCAGCGCGCAAGCTGGGCAACATCATGTCCACGCTGCGCCGCGCGGCCGACGAGTTCAAGAGGCAGCTGCTTTCCATGGACGAAGAGTTCCGCAAGGCCGTTGACGATTCGACGAACGAGGCGACAGCTTCAACGCCGCCTTCCGAGGATGATCCCTCCACCGTGCCCGATTCAGATGATGTCCCGGAAGAGAACGGCAGTGCCTACGATTACGATCCTGAAAGCCCCTATCCAGGGCACGACTACTACGACGAGACCCAGTATCAGGACGGATCGGAAGAGGCGGCGGCCGAGGAGACCGCTTCCGAGCCTCCCGCCGAGGAGACTCCAGCCCCTCCTCCGGAGCCGCCGAAGCCCAAGAAGGATCCCTACGCCATCAAAATCACGGTGACGACGGCCGCCGACAGGGAGAAGGGCAAGAAGTAGATGAAGATGCGTCCTCTACTGAAGAATCCGGACGAGTACAACGATCCGCCGCGCCCATTCTTCGAGCACATCGTCGCCCTGCGCGCCTGCCTGATAAACGCGGTGCTCGCGTGGACGGCGTGCTGCATCGTGGTCGGCGTGTTCTCCCCCACCGTGCTCACGTGGCTGAAGTCTCCCGCCGAGGCTTTGATGAAGGCGGGCAAGCTTGAGATCGTGAGCCTGAACATCACCGGCGGCTTCGCCCAGATAATGTCCATTGCGATGTGGGGCGGCACCGCCCTGAGCTTCCCGTTCGTGATGTACTTCGTGCTCCGCTTCGTGTTCCCCGCGCTCACCAAGCGGGAGAAGGCGGCGATTCTCTTCTTCCTTCTCGCCGGCGCGGGGCTCTTCGGAATCGGCGTCGTATTCGCGTACGGGGAGCTCGCGCCGAATGTCGTGAGGTTCTTCGACGTGGTCAACCACTGGCTGGGGCTGAGCGTGACGCAGGTGCAGATCGAGAACTATGTGCCGCTCATCCTGAAGCTGGTGCTGGCGTTCGGCCTCGTGTTCCAGGTGCCGCTTCTCCTGTTCGTGCTGGGCTGGCTTGGAATCATCACAAGCGAGTCGCTGCGCGCGTGGCGCAGGTTCGCGATAGTCCTGGCGTTCTTCCTCGGAATGGTGCTCACGCCGCCGGATCCGATGAGTCAGCTGTTGATGGCTCTGCCGCTATGCCTGCTGTATGAGCTGAGCATCTGGGGCGTGCGCTTCAAGGAGATATGCTCCGGCGAGGCGTCCAAAGGCAAGAAGGATTCCGCCGAGAAGGCGTCAAAGGACGGCGGAGAGGGTAAATGAGAAAAACCCGCATCATGATCGTGCTCGGCTTTCTGGGGGCGATTCTTGCGGGCACTATACTTCTGATGCTGCCCGTCTCGTCGCCGTCCCACACGTGGATGAAGCCGATGGACGCGCTTTTCACCGCATGTTCCGCAGTGTGCATCACCGGCCTCAGCGTGATTGAGGTGTCAAGAGACCTTTCCCATGTTGGGCAATGTGTGCTCCTCGCGCTTGTGCAGCTGGGATGCTTGGGAATCATGACGCTGGGCACGTTCTTCCTTGTGCTTGTGGGGCGGCGACTGTCTCTCTCGAGCGAGTTCTCGCTGATGAACGCCTACGGCGTCTCGGGCGTGCACGGATGGCGTGCACTAGTGGTGTGGGTGGTCATGTCGATGATGGTGATAGAGCTAGTCGGAATGTGGGCGCTTCACGAGCTGATTCCGTCGTGCACGTGGTTCCGCGCGTACTTCTATGCGGTGATGGCCTTCTGCAACGCCGGGTTCTCGCCGGATCCGGGCTCTCTGGCGGTGTTTCAGGGAAGGCCTTTCGTTCTGGTGGTCATGGGCACGCTCGTGATAGTGGGCGGGCTTGGCTTCATCGTGGGGTACAACATCTGCACCATACGGTTCTGGAGGCGCAACCTCGTGAAGCGCGGGCGTCTCACGCTCCATTCGCGCGTGGTTCTGTTCTGGTCGCTCCTTTTCATGCTTGGCATGTTCACATTTGTGCTGGCGATGGAGTGGAAGAGCGGGCTTGAGCCGTTCTCTCTGGCTGAGAAGGGGGCGATAGCGTTCTTCCAGTCGGTCTCGCCGCGCTCCTGCGG